>JBQCFA010000318.1:0-2018 GCA_051959695.1 Rhizobiaceae bacterium | reverse complement strand
TTGGCGACGCCGCCATCCCTGCCGGCCCAGTCCGGCGCATCCGGCATCCTGCCGGCGAAGCCGCGATAGAGCGCACGCCCGGCGCGCTCCTCCGCCAGCCATTTCGGCGTACGCACCCAGCGGTTGCGATAGCTAGCCTTGCCCCCATGCAGCGCGATGGCGTGGAGCATGCCGTCGCCCGTGAACCAATGCGCGTCCGGCAGGGGAAAATGCGGATTGGGCCCGTTCCTGTAGAGCGTACCGTTGAGTTCCCTCGGCAGGCCGCCGCGAACCTTGAGGCTCGCGACATCGAGCTCGCGCATCACCGGCGCATAATTGTCAACCGTGGCCGGCCCGGGCGCGCCCAACGTCGAAACCTGCAGCGCGCCGGGAAGAACAGGCATGCGAGCCTCCTTAAAATTGACACCGTCAATATTAAATGCCACTGGAAATCATTGCCGTCAATGATAAAATTGACGCCGTCAATATCGGAGAGAAAATGAGCAGAAAGGATCAAGCGGCCGGGACGGGTGCAGGCTTGCGGCGCCCCTACCATCACGGCGCGCTCCGCGAGGCCTTGCTGGAAGCCGGCGAGCGCATTCTCGACCGTGACGGCATCAACGCTCTGACGCTGCGTGCGGTGGCGCGCGAGGCCGGGGCCTCGCATGCGGCGCCCAAGAACCATTTCAACGACCTGGCGGCTCTCCTGAGCGAACTGGCGGCCCTCGGGTTCAAACGGTTCGCCGCCGGGCTGGCAGAGGCAGCCGAGGCGGCTCCCTCTCCCGGCGACCAACCGGCCGCCGTGGGCAAGGCCTATGTGCGCTTCGCAAGCGAGCATCCCGGCCTTTTCCTGCTGATGTTCCGCAGCGAGCGGCTCGACATGGCCAATCCCGCATTGCGCGAAGCCATGGACGAAGCCGGCGCCATGCTCGCCCGCGCGTCCGGTGTCTCCTCGGACGGCATGCATTCGGGGAAGCTGGGCGTGAAGGAAGCCGCGCGAATGGTTTCGGCCTGGTCGCTGGTGCACGGCTTCGCCATGCTCCTCATCGACGGGCGGCTGGGCGGGTTGCTTTCAGAGGTAGCCGGCGGCGTGGACGCCGATGCCCTGCTGGACGAGGTGCTTTCCGGCGGGCGTTGAAAGGTCAGCGCCCGGATCGCCAGGGACGGAACAGCTCACCGAAAGGCGAACGATTGCGCTTCGGCGCCGGCGGCATTAGGTCGTGGGCTCGCAAATCGGCCCGGACGGGAGCCTTCGATGACCGAGACGAAATCGCTGACGCAGCTCGGCGCCAAAGTCGCCCAGCCTTCCTCGCCCGAAGAGGCCGTGCTGGAGACCGTGCCCTTCGCAAGGCAGGACGGGCCGCCGGCCATCGTCCGCCTCACCTGCCCGGAATTCACCTCGCTCTGCCCGGTCACCGGCCAGCCGGATTTCGCCCATATCGTCGTCGACTACGCGCCGGACCGGCTGCTCGTCGAATCGAAATCGTTCAAGCTCTTCCTGACTTCCTTCCGCAACCACGGCGCCTTCCACGAAGAATGCACGGTCATGATCGGACGGCGGATGGTGGAGGCGGCGAAGCCGCTCTGGCTGCGCATCGCCGGCTACTGGTATCCGCGGGGCGGCATCCCGATCGACGTCTTCTGGCAGACCGGCGCGCCGCCCGAAGGCGCGTGGCTGCCGGATACCGGCGTGGCGCCGTATCGCGGCAGGGGGTGAGGTCGACAAGCTCGCCCCACGTCACAGCTCGCGCTGGCGTCGTTCGCGACAAGAATCCATCGGCAATCTGCGTCTGCGATATCGTCGCGGAACCGACGGTTTCCGGAAATTCCTCGACGATCAATCGGGTTTGCGCCAAGCGATCCATGCACCCCAAAACAAGCTTGAGAAGAAAAGTTCCGCCCGCTCGAAACCCGCATTGTCGAGCAAATCAAATACCGCCTCCTGGGAATGCGGGGGGTCGGCGCCTTGCAGTATCTTGCCGAGTTTTTCCTTCACCTCCTCGGCTGTAGCACCATGCATCCGCCAGCGCTGCCCCCAG
>JBQCFA010000317.1:0-2932 GCA_051959695.1 Rhizobiaceae bacterium | reverse complement strand
CTGCTTTCTTGATTTCGTGTGCCAGAATTCCGCACGAATGTGAGGCGGAACATGAAGAGTAGATGTCGTATCAAGGGGCCAGAGAATGGACATGAATGAATCACCCGTCAAAAGCGCCGACATGCTCATAGAGCTTACCGCCGACGTCGTGGCGGCCTATGTCAGCAACAATCCGGTGCCAGTTTCGGAACTGCCGAATTTGATCGCTGACATTCATGCGGCATTGGGCCGCGTCGGAAACGCGGTTGAGCAGGCCCCTGTGGACAAGCAGAAGCCGGCGGTAAACCCCAAGCGCTCGGTCCATGACGATTACATCGTCTGCCTCGAAGACGGAAAGAAGTTCAAGTCGCTGAAGCGCCACTTGATGACCCACTATAATTTGAGCCCCGACCAGTATCGCGAGAAATGGAATCTGGATTCCAGCTATCCGATGGTCGCGCCGAATTACGCGGCTGCACGTTCGCAGCTCGCCAAGAAGATGGGTCTTGGGCGCAAGGCCAAGGGACGGTAAGCCCCTCACGACGGTCAAGGCAGACGGCGCCGGCGGGCGCCGTTTTGCTGTCCGGGGCAGTTTGCTGCCTGGCTGGACGTGGTGGATGAAGTCGCGGGCATGGGGCCTCGGTCCTGCTCGCGCAGGCGGTCTAGCGCCTGCTTCATGGCGATGTGGCGGTTCAGGTCGTAGCTCCAATGGCGTCCGGCACCCTTCATGCGCTCCCGCTCGATCATACGCTGCAGCCGCGCGACGATGCGCTCGCGATCGGCCGCGGAGCCTGAGAGCGCCTGAGGAAGATCGACGCCGCAACTGAGGAATAGCGCGGCTCGTTGCCGGGCCTCCGCCGAAATATCCTCTTTCTCCTGCCTGTAGGCCTCGATTTCTTCGGCAAGCCATTGCATTGGAATTCCTCGCGCCAATTTCCCGCGCCGATTTTCATTCGGGCGGCAAAAGCGGGGACAAAATTTCGTTAGTCAGCGCGGTTGCACAGGAAAAATACCAATCGAAACAGCCAGTTGGGTCGGGCGCGCCCGCTCGCGTGTTCGTATTATGTTCACGTTCGACTGGTATTTGGGTATAAGAACATATTCCTAATCGAGGGGGATATGTCCCAGTGCAACGAGCTACAGCAATCCGATCCGAAGCCACCTTCAATATCGCTCGCAGGCCCGACGAGAATTCCGCGTTTCCTGCTACCGGCGGCGGCCTGCAGCGCAGCCTGCCGCACGCCAGGGCGGTCGAATGGTGCGATTGCCTGATCGACATAGCGGCCGCGCTCTTCAACGTCAGTGGCCGGGAGCTGCGGCAGCCGGGACGCTCGACCCTTGACGTGACGCGCGTACGGCAGATCGCCATGTATGTCGGCCACGTCGTGCTGCGGCTCAGCATGAGTGACGTGGGACGTGGCTTCGGGCGCGACCGTACGACCGTCCTCCATGCCTGTCACCTTGTCGAGGACATGCGCGACGACGCGGATTTCGACCGGGTCGTGGGGACGATGGAGCGGGTTGCGGGCGCCGCCTTTCGTGAACGGGGCAGGATCTGAATGGGCCGCGGTGAAAGGCCGGACCAGGCGGACAAGGCCAAACGGCGGATATTGCGCTTCCTCGCCGGCGGCGCAGCTTCGGTCGGTAGATCATCGTGCAAGGACTCGGTCCTGCTGGAGGCCGGCGAGCGTGGAACGATCGCGGCAAAGCGCACCGAGCTGGAGGCCCTCGCACGCGCCGGCCTGATCTGTCGCGCCGCCGGCACCGTGCGTCTGTCGGACGCTGGAACGGCGGCGCAGAGGCGTGCAGCTGCGCAAACGGATCCTTATCGTGAGCAGCATGCCGAGATGGAGCGTCAGCGGTTCCAAACGTCCGAGGGCTGGCTGACGGCCGACGTCAACTTGTCGGAATCGCCCCTAGCGCTGCTCGCCAGACGCAAGGCGAAGGACGGCTCGCCCTTTCTGGCGGAAGTCGAACTGCGCTCGGGCGAAAGGCTGAGGGCCGACTATACGCGTGCCCGCATCATGCCGCGCCTGAGCGCGAACTGGCAGGCCGCCATCGCATCGGAACGGCGCGACGGCGGCGCGGGCGGCATCGTGGACCTGACCGACGCCGCGCTTGCCGCGAGGCGACGGGTCGAGCGGGCAGTCGACGCAGTCGGGCCAGAGCTTTCCGGCGTTCTCATCGACGTCTGCTGCTTCCTGAAGGGACTCGAAACGGTTGAGTTGGAACGAGGCTGGCCGTCGCGCTCGGCCAAGATCATGCTGAAATCGGCGCTGGGCGCGCTCGGCCGTCACTATGAACGCCCTTTGCGGCAGCGCTCGCATCGCGTGCTTCACTGGGGCGCGGACGACTACCGCCCGCGGCTGGGCGCGTCAGGCTGACGAAAGGCACCAAAGATGCCCGCGTCCGTCAGGACCCTTCCATCGCCAGTGACTCTTGGGCTTCCCGCTTGATGCGCTTCACCATCGACCGGACCCCGTTAGCACGCTGCGGGGTCAGGTGTTCGTCGAGGCCAAGCTCGCTCATGACGCCTTCGGCGTCGATCCGGCCGATCTCGCTGGCACGCTTGCCGGAAAAGAGGGCAAGCATGATGGCGACCAGCCCGCGCACTATATGTGCGTCCGAATCGCCGTCGAACGTGAGTATCGGATCAGGCTCCTTCGTGCGATGAGTGAGGAGCCATACCTGACTGACGCAGCCCTGGACCTTGTGATCGGCGTCGCGCGCCTCCGCCGGAAAAGCCGGCAGCTCGCCGCCAAGCTCGATAATGTAGCGGTAGCGGTCCTCCCAATCGTCGAGGAAGGCGAAATCGTCGCGTATGGCCTGGATGTCGCTCGGCATGGGACCGATATAGTGAGCGGCGACCGCCGCGTCATCTGATTTCCGGAAAAATCCGGGCTGCGGCGGTGCCGGGCGGCCGCTGCGTCTACCGGGCGGGCTTCTCGGCGCT
>JBQCFA010000316.1:0-8002 GCA_051959695.1 Rhizobiaceae bacterium | reverse complement strand
TTCTACGGGATCGGCCTTGCCGAGCATCGGCTCGGCGAAGCCTTTCGCGGCCGGGAGAAGGATTTCGTCCTCTCCACCAAGGTCGGCCGGCTGCTGAAGCCAAGCAGTCAAACGCAGGCTTCGATGTTTTGCGAAAGCCTGCCCTTCGAGATCGTCTACGACTATTCCTATGACGGCATCATGCGCTCGGTCGACGACAGCTGCCAGCGGCTCGGCATGGCCGGCGCCGACATCCTCTATGTCCACGACGTCAACCGGAAATGGCACGGCGATGCGGTCGAAGAGCGTTTCCGCGAAGTGATGGAGGGCGGCTACAAGGCGCTCGAAAAGCTTCGTGCCGATGGCGCCGTCAAGGCGATCGGCGTCGGCGTCAACGATCCGGACATCCTCGTTCGCTTCGCCGAAGCCGGGGATTTCGACTGCTTCATGCTGGCCGGCCGCTACACGCTGCTCGAACAGACGCCGCTGGAGAACCTGTTCCCGGCCTGCGAGGAGCGCGGCATCTCTATCATCGCCGCCGGCCCGTTCAACTCCGGCATCCTGGCGACGGGCGCGAAGCCGGGCGCCAAGTATTTCTATGCCGACGCCGACCCGGACATCCTGGCAAGGACGAGGCGCATCGAGAAGGTCTGTGCACTGCACGACGTTCCACTCGCCGCGGCCGCGCTGCAGTTCGCGCTCGGGCATCCCGTCGTGGCAAGCGTCGCTACCGGCATGGTCTCGCCGAATGAAGTGGAAACCAATCTCCGTCACATGGCGCGCGCTATCCCCGACGACTTCTGGCTGGAACTCAAGCAGGAGGGCCTGCTAAGGCAGGAGACGCCGATCCCGCGAATCTCGCAGGCGGCCTAAGGCGGGAATTGCCGCATGGCGGAGAAGACGTTTTTGGGGTTCCGGCGGAAGGCCGGCAGGGCCGGCACCCGCAACCATCTGCTGATCCTCGGAATAAACGGCTTGATTTCAGCCGCCGCCGGACGCGTCGCCTCCGCGCTCCCGGGATCGAAGCTGGTCGCGACACCCTACGGACGCGGCCAGTTCGGGGCGGACAAGGAGTGCCATTTCCGGCAACTTGTCGGGCTCGGCGCCAACCCCAACAACGGCGCGGTGCTCGTGGTCGGCGTCGACCGCAAATCGGCCGACGAGGTGGCGAACGGCATCGCGGCGAGGTCGCCGACCCTGGTCGAGACCATCACGCTCGACGACACCCATGAAGACGCGCTCGAACTGACGGCCCGTGCGATCCGGCTCGGCGCGAGCCTTGCCCGGGAAATCTCGCGCTCGCGGCGGGCGCCGATACCCGTATCCGAACTTTATCTGGGCCTTGAATGCGGCCATTCGGATGCCAGTTCCGGCCTTGCCGTCAATCCGCTTGCCGGAGCTCTGTCGGACCGTCTGGTCGGCGCCGGCGGCACGACGGTCATCGGCGAGACGATCGAATGGCTCGGTGCGGAGCATGCGCTGCGGCACCGGGGAGCGGTGCCCGGAACCGGCGAAGCCATCATCGACGCCGTGGCGGCCCGGGAGGCGGCGGTCACGGCAGCGGGCGTCGATCTCCTCGGCAACAATCCGGGCGCCGAGAACATCCGTGGCGGGCTTTCGACCATCGAGGAGAAATCGCTCGGCGCCATCGCCAAGGCCGGATCGAAGCCCGTGGCCGGCCTCCTGCCCTTCGCAGAGCCGCCAGCGTCTCCCGGTCTCTACCTGATGGACGGGCCAAGCTTCTCGCCGGAATCGATGACCGGCTTCGTCGCTTCCGGCACGCAGATGATCCTTTTCACCACCGGTCCCGGCAATTCCTATTGCAGCCTGCTCGCGCCGACGATCAAGCTCAGCGCCAACCCGACGGCGCATGAGCGCGTAGAAGGACAGCTCGATTTCGACGCAAGCGGCGTCTTCCAGGCGCGTGAGACGCTGGAGGCGGCCGCCGACAGGCTGTTTGCCGATGTGATCGGCTATGCCTCCGGCACGTCCACCTGGGGGGAGGCCGTCGGCGAGGGTTCGGAATGCTTCACGCGCATCGGGGCGTCGCTGTGAGGGCCGAAAGGGAAAGCGCCGGATGGGACGCGGTGCAGATCGCGCGGGGCGACCACGTCGCCGTGGCGCTGCGCGACCTGTCCGGGACGGTTCGCGTTCGGCAAGGCGACGAAATTCTGGCGATGGTCTTGAGAGATTCGATCCCGCTTGGCCACAAATTCGCGCTTTCGGACCTGCCCGAGGGCAGCCAGGTGCTGAAGTACGGCGCCCCGATCGGAAGGCTGACGCGGCCGGTGGCCGCCGGCGAACATGTCCACGTCCACAATCTGAAAAGCCAGCGCGCCCGCTCGGATCGTTGACCGGGTCGTTCTGCCGGCAGCACCGAGGGCCGGCTTCTCGTCTTTTCCCGACGCTTTGGCCGCTGCGTGCCGCGTTCGCGCGACGAGCCGCATGCGCGGTTGACGTCCGGAGAAGTTTTCCCTAGGATTTGATCAAATCTGGGAGGAAAGCTTGCCTCGCGCATTCGACGTGCCGGAGCGCATCCGACATGAAATCGTGGCTGGCGTGCTGCCGTTCGGCGGTCGCGTGACCATCGACGAGCTGGCGTCGCGCTACGGCGTCAGCCACATGCCTGTACGCGAGGCGCTGCGCGAGCTGCGCGGTGAAGGTCTGGTCATCATCGAGCCCAATCGTGGCGCCCGCATCCGGCCCATCGACCGGAAATTCGTCTCCAACCTTTTCGAGACACGGAGTGCCTTGGAAATCATGCTTTCTCGCCGCGCCGCCGATCGGTTCACGGCAGCGGACGCGGCCGAGCTGGAGCGGATCGAGGACGGGCTCGAAGGCGAAATCGCGCAGGGCGACTGGCAATCCGTCCTCGCCTCCAACCGGCGCTTCCACCAACTGGTCAACCGCGTCGCCGACAATCCCGACGCGGTATCGCTCGTCGACCGGCACTGGCTTCTCATCGCCGCGCTCTGGCAACGCCACGGCTACGGATCGGAACGCTTCGCGGGCGTGGCTAGCGATCATCGTCATTTGATCAAATGCTTTCGAAGCAACGACGCGGAGGGCGCGGCCGTGCTGATGGGCGCGCATGTGCTCAAGGCACGCCAGGAGCTTCTGGAACGCATGGCAACAGCCGCACCGGCGGTCGCGAGGGCGGGATGAACGACGCGATCGAGCGCATCCTGCTTCACGACGCCCGCGTCTCTGCGAAGACGCGCTGGCTTTTCATCGAGATTCACACCGAATCGGGATTGGTCGGCCTTGGCGAGGCATCGCTGCAGGGTCGCGAGGCGATGGTCCGGCAGGCGGGTGACCGTTTTGCCCCGTCCTTGCTCGGGACGCCCGCCCGACCGGTCGACAGGATCGGACTTTGCTCGACATTGGCGGAGGCCGCCTTCCTGTCCGCCGTCGACCAGGCCCTCCAGGACATCGCCGCAAGGGGCGCCGGCAAGCGCCTGGCCGATCATCTCGGCGGCGCGCGTCGGGAGCAGATTCCCCTCTATGCCAACATCAATCGCCGGACGGTCGATCGTTCGCCGGCCGGTTTCTCGGCCAGCGCCCGAATGGCGGTGGAAACCGGGTTCACGGCCTTCAAGCTCGCCCCCTTCGACGAAGTCGACGATGCGGCGCGGCGCGAGGGTCGGGTCCTGGAGGCGGTGCAGCCGGGGCTCGACCGCATCGCGGCGGTGGCCGCCACCATCGGCCCGGGGCGCGAATTGATGGTCGATTGCCACTGGCGGTTCGACGAGGCATCGGCGGCTAAGGTGGTCGAGAAGGCAGGCAGCCTGGGCGTATGTTGGCTCGAATGTCCCGTCGCCGAGACGCCGGATACGATTCCGGCGATCCGGCGGTGGCGCGCGCTCGCCAACGATGCCGGCATGCGCCTTGCGGGCTGCGAGGAACTGATCGGCGTCGAGCAGAACCGGCCGTTCGCTGCCGCCGGCGCGTACGACGTCATGATGCCGGATGTGAAGTATGCCGGCGGCGTCGGCGAGATGATGCGGCTCGCGGAGCTTTTCGAGGAACTGGGTGTCGGCTACTCGCCGCACAATCCGAGCGGCCCGATCGCACATGCGGCGAGCCTCCATCTATCGGCGGCGGTGAGGCGCTTCGACCGGCTTGAGGTGCAGTTCGAGGAGAGCGATCTGTTCTGGCGGCTGGCGGGCGGCAGCCTGCCGCCGTTCAAGGACGGACATTCCGCTGTGCCGGAAGGACCCGGGCTGGGGGTAACGCTCGATGCGGATGTCCTCGCTTCCGTGTCCGGGCCGGTAGCCGACTGGTCGTTGGCGAGGACGGCGCCATGAGACGCTCCGTCGGGTTTCGCCACTTCGTGCTCTCCTGGCTGGAGCCGCTTTCCGGTGTCGTGGCGCTGGCGGCGGGGTGGCAACTCGCCAGCATCATCGCCGCCAACCCGACACTCGTCCCACCCCTGCAGACGATCTGGGCCGCGTTGGTCGAGCTCGCCCATGGCGATCTCGTCGACGACATCGTTGCAAGTCTGGTCCATCTCGCCGGCGGCTTCGGCACGGGCGCCGTTCTCGGCCTGCTGCTCGCGCTTCTTTGCGCGCGGTTCCAGCCCGTGGCCGCCGTCGTCGACCCCATCGCCGAATTCCTCCGCCCGATCAGCGCCATCGCCTGGATACCCATCGCCATCCTGCTGTTCGGCGTCGGCCAGGGCGTGCCGATGTTCCTGATCTTCTACGCTTCGCTGTTCCCGATCTTCGTCAACGCGCTCGAAGGTATCCGGCGCGTCGATCCCACGCTCGTACGCGCCGCCGAAATGCTCGGGGCTTCGCGACGTTTGGTGGTCACGCATGTCGTGCTGCCCGCCGCCTTGCCCGCCGTCTTCGCCGGCGCGCGGCTGTCGCTCGGCGTCGGCTGGGTGGCGATGGTCGCCGGCGAACTGGTCGGCGCCGACACCGGCCTCGGCTACCGCATCGAATATTTCCAGGAGTTCTTTTCCATGGAAGGGGTGATGGCGACGATCGTGGTGGTCGGCATCATCGGCTATTTGCTCGACGCCATGCTGCGGCTCCTGCAATCGTCGCTGCTGCGCTGGTCGCCCGTGCATGGAGGGGCGCGATGAGCCGCACCCTCCGCACCGGATTGCCCCTCGCCGTTGTCGCGATCATCCTCCTCGCCTGGGAGATCGCGGTCCGCGCGACCCACACGCAAGGGCTCGTGCCGCTGCCGAGCGGCGTCGTGCGCTCCGGTATCGCGCTGACGGAGGACGGCACGCTTTTCCGGGCGCTCGGCAGCAGCCTGGAACGGGTGATCATCGGCTTCGCCATCGCCGGCGCGATCGGCATACCGATCGGGCTGGCGATCGGCACCGTGCCGTTTCTCGACCGGACGCTGCGCCCGGTCCTGGACGGCCTGCGGGGCGTGGCGCCGATCGCGTGGATCCCGATGGCGATCCTATGGCTCGGCGTCAGGGGCGACGCGGCGCTGTTCGTCGTCGCCTATGCGGCGGTATTCCCGTTCATCCTCAACACCAGCGAGGCCGCGCGGCGCATCCCGCGCTCGCTCTTCCATGCCGCCGAATCGCTCGGCGCCGGCCGCCTTCTCCTGATCCGCTCCGTGGTGCTGCCGGGCGCGCTGCCCTTCGTCTTCACCGGTGCGAGGATAGCCATGGCCTTCGCCTGGGGTTCGATCATCGCGGCCGAACTCGCGATCGGCATCAAGGTGCAGACGGCTCGGCGCGCCGTGGCAGGGATCGGGCAGCTCATGGTCGACACGCTCTATGTCCGCCGCGATGTCGATGCACTGGTGCTCTACATGATCGTCATCGGCATCGTTAGTTTTCTGATCGACAGCGGTCTGCGCCGCGCACAGGCGAGGTTGATGCCATGGACGCAGCGATGAACAAGCCCATCATCGAGCTGAAAGCCGTCTCGAAATCCTTCCAGGCGCCGCGCGGCGGCGGCACGGTCGAGGCCTTGCGCGAAGTGAGCCTCGACGTGCGACCGGGCGAGTTCCTGAGCGTCATCGGACCGTCGGGCTGCGGGAAGTCGACGCTTCTTTCGCTCGTCGCCGGGTTCCTGCAGCCGAGTTCGGGGGAAATCCTCTTTGACGGTCGCCCGGTCGCCGGTCCGGCGCCGGAGCGCGGCGTCATGTTCCAGGACTATGCCCTTTTTCCGTGGCGCACGGTGATCGGCAATATCGAGTTCGGCCCGTTCGCGCGCGGCATGGGCCGCCGCGCCAGGCGCGACAAAGCCGGCGAACTGGCGGCGCTCGTCGGGCTCAAGGGTTTCGAAGACCGCTATCCGCACGAGCTTTCCGGCGGCATGCGGCAACGCTGCGCGCTGGCCCGCCTCTTGGCCAACGAACCCAAGGTCTGGCTGATGGACGAGCCGCTGGCGGCCGTCGATCTCCAGACCCGCATCATCCTGCAAGACGAATTGCTGAGGCTGTGGGGCGACGGGGTGGAAAGCGCGGACCGGCCGACCGTCGTCTTCGTCACGCACGGCATAGACGAAGCGGTGCTTCTCGCTGACCGGGTCGTGGTGCTGGCGCGCCGTCCCGGACGGATCAAGGCGATCATCGACATCGATCTGCCAAGGCCAAGGGCGCCGCTCAGGAGCGCGCCCGAGGTGGCCCGGATCGTTGACCAGCTCTGGAGTGTCATCCGCGACGAGGCCGCGATGGCCATCGCCGAGGAAGGCAATTGAAAAAGGGAGGAAAGAAGATGGAAACCACCAGACGTCAATTTCTAGCCGCCGGCGCGGCGCTGGCGACCCTGCCGCTCTGCCGGGTAAGCCCGGCCTTCGCGGAGGCGCTCAAGATCAGCATGGGGGTCGGCTTGGCGAACGAGCAGGCCGCGATCATCCGCCAGTTGCAGAACCAGAAGCTCCTGGAGAAGGCGGCCGAGGAACTGGGCGCCGGGCAGGTCGACGCCGAGTACCTCAATTTCCCCGTGCTCCTGCGCATGCTGCAGGGCATCGCCGCCGGCCAGCTCCAGTTCGGCAATCTCGGCTCCACGCCGTGCATACGCACGCTGACCAGTGGGGACCCGGCCGTGCCGATCGGCATCATCGGTGGCGGCAACACGTTCCCGCTGCAGGTGCCGAAAGGCTCTCCGATCAAGAACCTCGACGACCTCAAGGGCAAGACGGTGCTGACCATCCTTGGGTCCGACCTGCATCTCGTGCTCGTGCGCATGCTGCAGGCGCATTTCGGGACGCCGGACCCCAAGGAGCTGGGCATCTCCGTGCGCAACATCAACGCGCTCGCCGAACTCGCCCATGCGCCGGCGGGCATCGACGCGGTAGTCAGCCTGGAGCCGATGGCGGGCGCTGCCGAAGCGTCCGGCGATCTGGTCACCCTTGTCCGCAACGACGGCAAGACCGGCGCCGCCTATGACGGCCCCGAAGGCAAGGGCGCGGGTCACACCATCGCCAGCTTCTCCAAGACGCCCTTCGCGCCGGAGGCGTACTATCCGCACCGCATCTGGTGGGTCGTGCGCCAGGAGTTCCTGAAGTCGAACCCGAAAGTGGTGACGGCGCTCCTGGTGGCGACCGCCCGCGCCACCGAAGCGCTGGTCGCCATGAAGCCGGCGGAAGTCGTCGCCATCGGCGGCGAGAACTGGACCGGTGACAAGGCTTCGCAGGAAAAATGGGTTCCGACCGTGCTCTGGGAACGGCGCGGCTGGAACTGGATCACCGAAGGCGACGTCAAGACCCTCGTTGGCCTCTCGACGACCAAGGCGATCTTCAAGGAGGAACTGTCGGCCGAGAAAGCCCGGAAAATCGTTGGGCTGGGGGCGGACGTCGCCAAGGCGGCCTACGACCATGTCGGGCAGAAACCGGCCGCGGCGGCCTTCAGCGACACATCGGCCGGCGACGTCAGGGGCAAGCCGGTGTGGGAGATCAAGGACTGGTCGCTGTAGCGCGGCCTTCCATCGGGTGGCGAGGGTCGGCTATCGAAGCTCGACCCTCGCCCGCCGCTCGAGGCGAAACTTCACGCGCTTCCTCCGGGCGATTTTAGAAGCCCCCAGAGGGTCTGAGCCCCATTCCTGAAT
>JBQCFA010000315.1:0-6472 GCA_051959695.1 Rhizobiaceae bacterium | reverse complement strand
TGGTGGTGCCCAGGGGCGGAATCGAACCACCGACACGCGGATTTTCAATCCGCTGCTCTACCAACTGAGCTACCTGGGCATAAGGCTCGCCACGAAGCGGCGCCGACAGGGGCAGAGTGTGCCGCTCCCCGAAAGCGCGTGGGTTATACCGACGAGAATCCGGCATGTCCAGCACCCTGTTGCCGAATGCCGAATGGCCCGCGGATCGCCCGTCCGGCGCCTCGTTGCCGGCCCGTCCGGGCTCTACCATGGCGCTTGGTCCGCTCCTCCGGCCGTGTTCGGCTCCCGGCGCAACAGCACCTCGCGCAGGACCACGGCGTTGGTGTGGATCGTGTCCGCGCGCGCGAAGAGAAGCGTAAGCGTTCCGAAGCGTGCGACGGCGGCGAGCGCATCGAGCTCAGCGCCCTTGCCCGCAAGTTCGGCAATGTAGCGCTGCCTGAATTCCTCCCATCGGTCGGGGTTGGCGTGGAACCATTTGCGCAGGCTGTCGCTCGGCGCGATCTCCTTCTCCCACCGGTCGAGCTGCGCCCGATCCCTGGAGAGGCCGCGCGGCCACAGGCGGTCGACGAGGATGCGGCAGCCATCGGAGCTTTCCGCGGCATCGTAGATCCGCTTCGCCCGGATATGGCAGCCCTGACCTTCGGTAGCCGGCTTCTTCGTCACCATCCCTGTCCGGCGCACGCCGTCGCTCTGGATGCTCAGAATCGGTAGGCGAAGCGCAAGCCTGCCGATTCCGCGCCGTTGTTCGGCGTGCACAGGTCGGCGTTCGAGAAATGGTCGGCGTAAAGCTCGACCGACGCGTGCTCGGAGACGTCGTATCCGAGTCCCGCGGCGAGATGGAAAAGCGCCTTGCAGCCGAGATTCTTGTGCTCGGTGGAGTGCTTGAGCTCCGTGGCCGAGGTCAGCGCGCCACCCAGGCTCCAGGTGGCATAAAGGCGATCGGTGAAGTGGGCGTCCCAATTGAGGTCGACATAGGCGAAATGGACGGCATCCGAGGCGGTCGCGATGTCGACGCCTATGACCGGCCGGGGCGAGCCGATTACGGAGAGGAAGTCCGGCGAGGGAAAGAGCACTTCGCCGTTGATCACCGCCCCGTTGAAATCATGCGTGCTGAAGATGCCGGTGTCGTAGGCGGCGAGACCGAGGCGCAGTTCGAACTTGTCCGAATATTTGCCGACGAGGCCGATGCCGGGAAGGAGGTAGCGATCCTTGGCGCTAGCCGGAGCCGCCGCGAGTACGCCGGCAACGAGCAGAGACAACGCGAAAAGCCGTCCGATCCTGTCCATGTAAGGGTCCCACGCGAATCACCCGCCAACAATGGACTTGCAATTGCTAAAATGAGGTGTCAAGCGTTCGCCGCGTTTGGCGATGCGGCCCTGCCATGGGCGCGTGCATCCCTTCCCCGGCTTGAGACGCCCTTGTGGGGCGGCCCGGCATGGGGTGGCTCCGTACGGGGGCGGCGCAGGCCAGTTTGACCGGGACGTTGCAATGAAGTCAGCCCGCGCGGGTGGATCATCCCAGCGCCAGCTTCGCGTCGGCGAGCAGGTGCGCCATGCACTTTCGGAAGTGCTTCAGCGTGGAGAGGTCGACGACGACCTCCTGCGGGCGACGGTGCTGTCGGTTTCGGAGGTGCGCATGTCCCCGGACCTGAAGATCGCGACTGCTTTCGTCTCGCCGATGGGCGCGGCGGACGCCGATGCCGTGGTAGAGGCGCTCAACCGCCATGCGCGCTTCGTTCGCGGTCGGCTGTCGCCGGCGCTCAGGCAGATGAAATTCATGCCGGAAATCCGATTCCGGATCGACACCAGCTTCGAGAACTTCGCCAGGATCGATCGCCTGCTGAAGTCGCCCGACGTGGCGCGGGACCTCGATAGGAAGGACGACGAGGAATAGATGGCGCGTCGCGGCAAAAGGAAGGGCCGGCCGGTTTCCGGCTGGCTGATCCTCGACAAGCCTGTCGGCATGGGCTCGACCGAGGCCGTATCGAAGGTGAAATGGCTGTTCAAGGCAGAGAAGGCCGGTCATGCGGGCACGCTCGACCCGCTCGCCTCCGGGCTGCTGCCGATCGCGCTCGGGGAGGCCACGAAAACGGTGCCCTATGTGATGGACGGCGCCAAGATCTATCGCTTCACCGTTGCCTGGGGCGAGGAGCGCGCGACCGACGATCTGGAGGGCGAGGTGACGGACCGCTCGGACCGGCGCCCGGACGAGGCGGAGGTGAGGGCTTTGCTGCCGCGCTATACCGGCGTCATCATGCAGGTGCCGCCGAAATTTTCCGCCGTCAGGATCGGCGGCGAGCGCGCCTACGATCTCGCGCGCGGCGGCGAGGCGATCGACCTGCCGCCGCGCGAGATCGAGATCGGCCGCTTCGACCTTGTCTCCCTGCCGGATGCCGGCCATGCCGTCTTCGAGATCGAATGCGGCAAGGGGACTTATGTCCGCTCCCTGGCGCGTGACATGGGCCGCGACCTCGGCTGCTACGGTCATGTCTGCGAATTGCGCCGGGTCGAGGTCGACCCGTTCACGGCGGACGATCTGGTGACGATCAAGGAACTCGAAGCCGCAGCCCAGGCCGGCGTCGGCGAGGAGGGCTCCGAGGAGCCGCCGTCCTTCGCCGCGCTCGACGCCTTGCTTGTCGACACCGTTTCGGCGCTCGATTGCCTCCCCCAGGTCAGGGTCGGCGACGATGCGGCCAGCCGCATCCGCTCGGGCAATCCCGTGATCCTGCGCGGCCGCGACGCTCCCGTCGAGGCGCCGGAGGCCTGCGTGACGGCGCATGGCAAGCTGGTCGCCATCGGCGCGATCGAAGCCGGCATGTTCAAGCCCAAGCGGGTTTTCACATCCTGATTCCGCCAGGCGCCGGGCTTGAGCGTCAGGCGCTTTTTCGCCCTTTGCGGGGCATTGATCTTTCCCATGGATGCCTGTTCCTGTTAATCCGGGAGCAGGGCATGGAATCCGCCATGCGCATTTGCGTCTAGGGTCGTGGATTTGAAATTCGTTACACAGGCGATCGGGCGCGACGAACGAATTCAAATCCGGATCTTGAATTTGCCAGTGTCCTTGTCGAATCCGAGATTCGTGCGGCATCTCCCGGAAACGAGACGAATTTCGGATTCGGGACTCTAGCTCCGACGGACAGGACATGGATCTGAACACGAAGGCATCCGCTAAATCCGGCCAGGGACCGGATTCCAGCGGCTCCGGAAGACCGGCGCAGGGCGGAAAGATGACCGGCCCGAAACCGATCGCGGCCTACCTGATGCTCATGGTCGCAGTGCTGCTCATTCCGATGATCGCCTTCTCGGTGCTGCTTCTACAGCGCAACAACAATGCGCAGCAGCGGGCTCTGGCCACGCTCACCGCGGCGGCGGCCGGCTCGATGTCGGAAGCGGTGGATCGCGAGATCACCGGCATGATGACGACACTGAAGGTCCTGTCCAAGACGCCGGCGCTCTTCGATGACGACCTTTCGCCCTTCTATGACCGGGCCAACCGGGCATTGGCTGGTACGGGCTCCTACCTGATCCTGCTCGACCAGAACTATGACCAGTTGATGAATACCAGGGTGCCGCTGGGGACGCCGCTTCCCAAGACTTCCGATCCCGACACCGTCGCCGTCGCGCTCGAGAAGCGAACGCCGATGGTCTCCGACCTGTTCTACGGCCGTACGGCCAAGGACTGGGTATTCATCGTCGCCATGCCAGTGTTTCCGGAGACCGGTCCGCCCCGCGTCCTGGTGATGACGCGGGACGCCGCAAGCCTGGGCCAGACGCTGATGCGGCGGAAGCTCGCCGACGGCTGGAACGCCGCGGTGGCGGACGGCAAGAACATGGTGATCGCCTCCACCGTCTCGGCCAACAAGACGGGCCAGCGTTTCTTTCTCGACCTCATCTCCAGGGGACCCGCGGTTTCGGGCCAGGTGAACGTCACGCATGACGGCACCGTCTACAGGGCCGTCGTCCAGGGTTCGGACCTGAGCGGCTGGAATATCGTCATGTGGGCGCCGATGGAGACGCTCAACCGTCCGCTGCGCAACGCGCTTCAGTCGCTGACGCTTGGTGGCATCGTCATGCTTGGGCTCGGCATCGCAGCGGCGTTGCTGCTAACGCAGCAGATTTCCGGACCGGTGCGCCGGCTGGCGCGGGACGCGCGCCGCCTTGGCGCCGGAGAGATGGTCCGCGCGGTCGACTACCCCATCGCCGAGATCGCTACCGTATCGCACGCCCTCGCCAAGGCCGCCGAGCGGAGGCTAGCGTCCGACAACGAGGTCAGGTTCCTGATGCGGGAAGTGGCGCATCGGGCCAAGAACCAGCTCACGGTCGTGTCCTCTATCGCCAAGCAGAGCGCCCGCAGCGCCCGCGGCATCGAGGCGTTTCAGGACAGTTTCCAGAAGCGGCTGCACGGCCTTGCACGCTCCACCGACCTCCTGATCGCGGGCGGAGCAGCCGGCGTCGAATTCCGCGAGCTCCTCCTTACCCAGATCGAACCGTTCCAGGCCGGCGATCCGGGCCGCGTGCAAGTCGCCGGGCCGTCCTTCAGGCTCGACAATCAGGCCGCCCAGATGCTTGGCATGGCGCTGCACGAACTGGCTACGAACGCTTCCAAATACGGAGCGTTCTCGACGCCGGAGGGTCGGCTGTCGGCGAACTGGCGCATCGATGGCGCCAACCTGCATTTCGATTGGCGCGAGCGCCTGCCGCGCTTCCGCCGGCGCCCGGAGCGGCGTGGTTTCGGCACCGAGGTAATCGAGCGGATGCTGGAGGGCGCGCTTTCGGCGACCGTCGAGCGGATCTGGCATGGCGACGGGCTCGAATGGCGATTCGCAATTCCGGTCGACCGCCTCAGGCCGCGCGGCACCGAGGACAAGGAAGACGAGTCGTAGCGCCCGTCGTCGGCCCGCGCGATTTGGCTGGCAATTCGTCTTTTCTTGGACTATATGGCCGCCATTGCCGCGCCGCGCGCGGCCTTTAACCGGCCTCTGCTGGACGACATCCCGGCTCAAGGCGTCCCGTTTCCGCAAGTTCAGAAAGGAAAGCACGATGTCGATAACCGCTCCGCGCAAGCAGGAACTCATGACCGAATACGCCACCGCCAAGGGAGACACCGGGTCCCCTGAGGTTCAGGTGGCCATTCTGTCGGAGCGCATCAAGAATCTCACCGAGCACTTCAAGGACCACAAGAAGGACAACCATTCCCGCCGCGGTCTCCTGAAGCTCGTTTCCCAGCGCCGCCGCCTTCTCGACTATCTCAAGGGCAAGGACGAGGGCCGCTACCAGACGCTGATCGACAAGCTCGGTCTGCGTCGCTGATCGATTTCCGGCGGGTTCGGAGCGAACCTGCCGGCCGCGCATGCGGGCCGATGACGATCGTCGGCCCCTCGGGTCTGGACCATATCGGCCGGCCCGATCCGGCTCCGGCCGCCGAACGTGACGGCGGGAGCCGCCCATGGGCCGGTCATGGGGCAGGATTGCAGGACGCCTGAAGGCGCACGAGGCGCCGCGTTTCAGACTTCCCGTTGTCTTGCCCGTGGCTCGTCCGAAGGAAGCCAAGGCCGGCCGCGTCGCCAACGGGCGACGGCGGTCCGACCGCATATGAAGGACAGGACATGTTCAACCACCACAAGATAGAAATCCAATGGGGCGGGCGTCCGCTCACCCTCGAGACCGGCAAGATCGCCCGCCAGGCGGATGGCGCCGTGCTTGCCACCTATGGCGAGACCGTCGTGCTGGCGACCGTCGTGTCGGCCAAGGAACCCAAGCCGGGCTTCGACTTCTTTCCGCTGACGGTCAACTACCAGGAGAAGACCTTCGCCGCTGGCAAGATTCCCGGCGGCTTCTTCAAGCGTGAAGGTCGGCCAAGCGAAAAGGAGACGCTGACCTCGCGGCTGATCGATCGCCCGATCCGTCCCCTCTTCGCCGACGGCTACAAGAACGATACCCAGATCGTCATAACGGTGCTGCAGCACGATCTGGAAAATGATCCCGACATCGTGTCGATCGTTGCCACCTCGGCGGCGCTGACTCTTTCGGGCGTTCCCTTCATGGGCCCGATCGGCGGTGCCCGCGTCGGCTACATCAATGGCGAGTACAAGCTCAATCCGCATGTCGACGAGATGCCTGAATCCAAGCTTGACCTCGTCGTTGCCGGCACCGGCGACGCGGTGCTGATGGTCGAATCCGAAGCGCAGGAACTCGACGAGGAGACGATGCTCGGCGCCGTCATGTTCGGCCACAAGGGCTTCCAGCCGGTCATCGACGCCATCATCAAGCTGGCCGAGGTCGCCGCCAAGGAGCCGCGCGACTTCGTGGCCCCGAGTTATGCCGATCTCGAAGCCGAGATGCTGAAGATCGCCGAGGCCGATCTTCGCGCCGCCTACAAGATCACCGACAAGCAGGAACGCTACGCCGCGGTGGACGCGGTGAAGGCCAAGGTCAAGGCCGCGCTGGCTCCCGCGGAAGGCGAGGAGGAGCGT
>JBQCFA010000314.1:0-6276 GCA_051959695.1 Rhizobiaceae bacterium | reverse complement strand
GCGAGAAGGTCATCATCAACATCCGCGCCTTCTTCGATGGCCATCGTCCGCCCGACCGGGTACTGCCGAACAGGGTGTGAGGATGAACATGAGGGGATTATTCATGGGGCTGGCGCTCGCGGCGGGGTTGCTGCCCGGCGCCGCCTGTGCCGGCGAGGGCTTCGACGTTGTGGCGCTCGGTGCGCGCGGCGGCATCGAGGACGGCAACCTCAGCGCCTATCTCGTTGGAGCGCATGGCCAGGGCAATTACGTCACCTGCGACGCGGGTGCGCTGGTCAACGGCCTGCGTATCGCCGACGCGAAGGGCGCGTTCGACGCCGTAAAGGTGCCTGCGGACTCGCCCTATGACCGCATCGGCTACGTCCTGACGGACAGGATCAGGGGCTATCTCATCAGCCATGCCCATCTCGACCATATCGAGGGGCTGATCGTCGCCTCGCCGGACGACAGCAAGAAGCCGATCTATGCCCTGCCGTCCGTCAACGAGCGGATCGAGCGCGACTATTTCAACTGGGAGGCCTGGCCGAATTTCGGTGATGAAGGCAAGGCGCCGGCGCTGAAGAAATACCACTACCAGAACCTCGTGCCGGGCCAGAAGACAGCACTTGGCGGCACCGGCATGAGTGTCACGGCCTATCCGCTGAGCCATGGCGGCGTCGAATCCACCGCCTTCCTGCTTGAGAGCGGCGACGACGCGCTTTTATGCTTCGGCGACACCGGCGCCGACCCGGTGGAGAAGACGACCAGGATCCACGACGTCTGGGCGGCGGTGGCCGGCCTGGTTAAGGCGCAGAAGCTCAAGGCCATCATCATCGAGAGTTCCTATGACAACGCGCAGCCGGACAAGCAGCTTTTCGGCCATTTGAAGCCGGCCTGGCTTCTGAAGGAACTGCACGATCTCGACGAGCAGGCAGGCCGAGGCGCTCTCAAGGACCTGCCGGTGATCGTCAGCCACATCAAATACTCGCTGAAGAAGGGCGACCAGCCGCAGGTGGAAATCCTGAAGGAACTGCAGGCCGGCAACGATCTCGGCGTGAAGTTCATCGTGCCCGAGCAGGGCGAGCATTGGCGGTTCTGAAAGTTAGCCGACCTCACTGCCGGCTGCGGCTTGGGTGCAGAATGCACCCCCTCCGGCCCATGGGACCAACTGGCAGGGGAGGAAAGTGCCGGGCCGCCGCCTTCCCTCGGAGGTCCAACCGACGGCCGGGGGTGGAGTGACATACGGGACAGTCAATTTTCCATGGTCGCTCGCGCTACCCATCCATCGCGGCGCACCTCCGTATAGGTACCTTCGAACGCCTTGTGCCTCTGGCGGTCGAGCCTGAGCGCCGGCGGATGCTGCCAGCCCATCTCGCGCGCCACGATGAGCCCGAGAAGCAGGATCGCGTCGGGCTCGTGCAGGACGATCGCCGCCGGCGCCTTGCCCGCGCGAACCAGTTCGAGGAGAACAGCCGAAGCCGAGGACGAGCCGATCGTGCCGGGTATGAAGAGCACGCGGTCGGCGACGTTCTCCCCTGCCTGCGGATGGCGGGGATCGCTGATGCGGCCGGTTTTCGCGTCGACGCCGCCCCAGAAGCTGATCGGCCGGGTCAGGACCAGCGCCTTCCCGCCGGCGTCTGTCTCTGCGCCAACCAGCACGTCGCCGCATTCGACGGCGATCATGCCCGGACACCGCTGAGGCAAGGCTTTCCCGCGACTGCGCTTTCCACACAGTCGGCGAGCGAGGCGTAGAGCACCGCATAGCCGGTATTGGCCGGCGCATAGTGGGCGAATTTGCCGGAATTGGTCATCAGGACGCCGCTCCTTAGCGGCTCGAGGATCGGGGTGACGACGACGCAGGTATCCGCGACGATCACCACGCCGGCGGCTTCGAGCGCCTTGCGGCTTCCCCGCCGCTCCAGTTCGGGCAGGACATGACGGCCGGTGCAGGCGTAAAGGGGTACGCTGAGCCGGCGTCCGCCGATCAGCCGCTCCAGCGTCTCGAATTCTGCGGGCGACAGATGCGGGCTGCCGATCGCCACCGCATCGATCCGGTCCACCCTTTCCGCCGTGGAGAGCCGGCCCTGCGCGGCGCGCACCATCTCGTCTGTCACCCGAATCTCATCGAGTTCCTCGCCGGCGGCGAGGCCGGCTTTCGCCTCCGGCGTCACGTCTTGCATATGGAACAGCCCGACCGCGCCGGAAGACGCGGCAGCAGCGCCGAATGCCTTCAATGCGTCCTCCCCGGGATCTGTCGCGACGCCCGTCACCATACCGACCGCATCGCCGATCTCACGCCCGTAGAGGCTGCCGAGGATCGGCCAGGCGATTTCCGAGCCAAGAAAATTACGTCCGAGGGCCGAGAGGTCAAAGCGGACTTTCGCCCGGCGGTTTTCGGCGCGATGGAGGCCGTAGTCGGGTGCGCGGCCGGCGATGGCGCAAGCGATGTCGAGGAAATCTCCGTAGCGGTTGGTGCGCGCCCCGAGCACCGAGTTGCAGAAGACCACCGCATTCGATTCGCCCCAGGCGACATCGGCCCCGAAGGCCGGGCGATGTCCTGCCTGATAGGGCGCGCAGGTGAAGCTCGTCTCGCAGCCGAGCGCCTTGTAGGCCTCCATCATCCGCCGCGCCATGCCGCGCTCCGGTTCGGCCAGCCGGACCTGCGAACAGCCGGTCAGGTCGAGCGCGCCGACATTGAGCGTCGAGCGGACGGCGACTTTCGCGCCGCGCTCGACAAGCCTCTCGGCGAATAGCGTACCGGAATCGCCGTGATAGAGCGCGCCGTCGATATGCGCCGAGGCGATCGGGATGAGGCGGGGCGCACCAAGGAGGCGCGCGCTTTCGGCGACGATGCGCATGGCCATCGCCGCGCCTTCGCCCAGCGCGCCGGTGGCGAGGGCATGCTCCTCCGCCGAAAGGACCAGCGTCACCCGCGCAGATCCTTGCGCATGGTGATCGAGGTCGGCCGGTCGAAGCCGGCATGGGCGGTGCGGGCCGTCTCATGGAAGCCAAGGCGGCGGAACGCCTCCTGATTGTTGACGAGCTCGACACGCACCTGCAGTTCGATGGCGGGTTTCGCCCTCGCCCGCACATATTCCTCCGCCGCCTCGACCAGCCGCCGTCCGATGCCGAGCCCCTGGCGGGTCGTGTCGATCGCCATTTTGCCGAGATAGAAGTGGTCGTCCTTCTCGGCCAGGAAGACGCAGCCGGTCAGCCGCCGGTCGACATATGCCAGGAAGACCGTCTCTTCCGCCGCTTTCTTCCTCAGGCTTTCGGGCGTCAGCCGCAACGCCGACGATGGTGGGTCGATGACATCGTTCATGTAGCGGAACGAGCCGAGGATCAGCGCCAGCAACTCATCCCATCGGTCGAAATCCGTCGGCAGGCGGATGATAGTCGGCTTGCCGGTTGTGCCGGCCATCACGGGCGATTCACTCATGGTGCCTGTAGCGGATGGTTTCGAATCGGGTGGCGAGGCCGTCATAGAGCAGGAGCCGCCCGACCAGCGGCTCGCCGACACCGGTGACGAGCTTGATGACTTCCATCGCCTGCAAGGTTCCGATGACGCCGGTAAGGGCGCCCAAAACCCCGGCTTCGGCACAGCTTGGCACCATGCCTTCCGGCGGAGGAGCCGGGAAAAGATCGCGCCAGGACGGGTTCGGCCGCCCCTCTCCGTCTTTCGAATAGGGCATCAGCACGGTCAGAGATCCGTCGAAGCGGCCGACCGAGCCCGTGACTAGCGGCAGCTCCTCCGCCGAGCAGGCGTCGGCGACCGCGTAGCGGGTGGCGAAATTGTCCGATCCGTCGACAACGATGTCGTAGCCGGTGACAATTCCTCGCGCATTCTTCTCGTCGAGCCGGAGAGCATGCGGTTCGACCTTCACATGCGGGTTAATGCTGGCGATCGCCGCTGCAGCGCTCGCCACCTTCGCCTGGCCGATATTTGCCGTAGCGTGGATGATCTGCCGCTGCAGGTTCGACAGCGACACCGTGTCGTCGTCGACGATGCCGAGCACGCCTACGCCGGCCGCCGCCAGATAGGAAAGCACCGGCGCGCCGAGCCCGCCGGCGCCGACGACAAGGACCCGCGCCCGCTTCAGCTTCTGCTGCCCCGGCCCGCCGATCTCCGCCAGCACGATGTGCCGCGCGTAGCGCTCGAGTTCCTCGGGTGACAGGGGAGGGGGCTGATGCCTGTTCATCGGCGGAAACTAGCGCCGCCGTGTCGAATTGTCAGGTCTCCTGTTGATGGCTCACCATCCCTGACTCCACGGTCAGAAACTGCGCCTTGCCCGCCAGCGCGGAAAAGAGCGCCGGCTCGGTTCCCGTCATGAAGACCTGGCAGCCGAGTTCTTCCAGTATGTCGAAAAGCGCCGCCCTTCGGTGCTGGTCGAAATGCGCCGCGATCTCGTCGAGAAGCAGGATCGGCGTCATGCCGGCCATCTCGCCTGTCAGCCGCGCATGCGCCAAGACGATGCCGACGAGCAGAGCCTTCTGCTCGCCAGTGGAACAGAGCGCGGCCGGCATGTCCTTCGGCCTATGGCGTACCTGAAGATCGGCTCGCTGCGGCCCGTCGAGCGTGCGGCCGGCGGCGCGGTCGCGCGTCCGCCCTGCGGCGAACTGGCCGCGCAGCCATTCCTCGATCTCCACGGCTGGGCGCTGCCCGATCTGTTCCTCCAGCAGGCCGGCTATGGAGAGGTCGGCCTTGGGAAAGGCGCTGTCGTCCGGCAGCCGCTCGATCATGGCACTGGCGAGGCGCAGCAACTCGCCACGCGCGGCCGCGATCGCAACGCCCGTCTCGGCCATCTGCAGTTCGATGGCGCCGAGCCAGCTTTCGTCCGTCCTGCCTTCAGCGAGCAGGCGGTTGCGTCCGCGCATCGCCCGTTCGTAGTCGAGCGTGCGCTTGCCGTGCGCCGGGTCGATGGCGAGCACCAGGCGGTCGAGGAAGCGGCGGCGGTCGCCCGCCGGCCCGGTGAAGAGCCCGTCCATCGACGGCGTCAGCCAGACGACGCGCAGCCATTCGAGCATGTCCTCGGCGGATTTGGCCGGCGCGCCGTTGATCCGTACCCGGCGCGCCCCGTCCGCCTCTTCGGAGCCTGCCGCGAGCGTACCTGTGCCGATCTCGCATTCGCCGAACGGCCCTTCCAGACGCGCGTGCACGGCGAAGCCGCCGCGCTCGCGCGCCATGTCCTCGGCGGATGCGCCTTCGCGGGCCATTTCCGCGTAGGCCGCGCGGCGAAGGCCGCGCCCGGGGCTGAAGAGCGATACCGCTTCGAGCAGGTTGGTCTTGCCGGCGCCGTTCTCCCCGCACAACACCGCCGCGCCCGGTTCGAGATCGAGAGAAAGGCTGCGATAATTGCGGAAATCGGTCAGCGTCAGCTTGCGGATATCGACGGGCGGGGTCCGCTTCGCCCTATCGGTTTCGCTCACGCGCCCGCTTAATCCTAAACCCGCATCGGCATGAGCACGTAAAGCGCGTGCTCGTCCGCGGAATCGTGGATCAGTGTCGGCGAGCCGGCGTCGGCCAGCATGAACTCGGCCGCGTCGCCGGAAAGCTGCCCGGCGATGTCGAGCAGGTAGCGGGCATTGAAGCCGATGTCGATCGGATCGGAACCGTAGTCGGCCGGCAGTTCCTCAGTGGCGCTGCCTGAATCCGGGTTGTTGACGGTCAGCGTCAATTGCCCGTCGGTGATCGAAAGCTTCACCGCCCGCCCGCGCTCGGACGAGATCGTGGACACGCGGTCGACGGCCGCCGCGAAGCTCTGTCGGTCGATGACGAGCTTCTTGTCGTTGCCGGTCGGAATGACCCGCTGGTAGTCCGGGAACGTGCCGTCGATGAGCTTGGACGTCAGGACGACGCTGCCGATGGTGAAGCGGATCTTGGTCTCGGAAAGCTCGACGGTCACCGCCACGTCCGGTTCGTCGACCAGCTTTTGCAACTCGCTCACCGTCTTGCGCGGGACGATGATACCGGGCATTCCCTCCGATCCGGCCGGAGCCTCGATCTCGGCCCGCGCCAGCCGATGCCCGTCCGTCGCGACAGCGCGGAGCTTCAGCTTGCCACCGGTTTCGATGGCGTGCAGGTAGATGCCATTCAGGTAATAGCGCGTTTCCTCGGTCGAGATCGCGAATTGCGTCTTCTCGATCAGCCCCTTGAGCGCTTTGGAGTCGAGCCGGAAAGTGTGCGGGAACGAACCGGCGGAAAGCTCGGGGAAATCGGACTGCGGCAAGCATTGCAGGCGCACGCTCGACCGTCCCGAAATGACGGACATGGCATTGCCGTCCTCATCGGTCCTCAGC
>JBQCFA010000313.1:0-4901 GCA_051959695.1 Rhizobiaceae bacterium | reverse complement strand
AGGAACTTTGGTGGCACGCGCACCATCGGGCCACTGGCGACGAGGGTGAATTTCGGTTCCGTCTCGGGATTTTCCAGCATCACCGACAGCTTGCCTCCTCGCGGGATGGCGGCGTTGGCGATCAGGATCAGGTTGAGCAGCAGCTTGACCTGGTTCTTCGGCATGAAGGCGCGCTGGCCGGTCCATGTGAATTCCGGCTTCTCGTTCTTCATGAAGGCGGTCGCCACCGTTTCGGCGTCGCCCGTGTCGATCTGCATCCCGGCGGAGCCGGCCGCGCCGAAGGCGATGCGGGCGAATTGCAGCCTGGCCGACGCGTTCCTGGCGGAAATACGGATGAGATTCATGGCGTCCTCGTCGGCGCCGCCTTCGTCCAGGAGTTCGAGGCCGTTGTTTATGGCGCCAACGGGCGAGATGATGTCGTGACAGACCCGGCTGCACAGAAGCGCCGCCAGTTCGGGTGCCGTCAGCGTGAAGATATCTGCCATGTCAACAATCCTGCCTTCTCACCGGCCGTCCGCGGCCACGTTCCGCAAAAGGTGCTCGCGACGCGAATCAGCGCCATCGCCGATTATCGCCCCTGGCGCGGGAAACCGCATTCCCCATGGCCGATACGGATTTTTCTGCTTTTCATCCCCCTAGCGGGCCATTTCGCCGCCAGCTTCATGTGTGAGCTTAATAGTTGAAAAAGGATTACAGGCTAATTTGCACCAGACCGAGAAGCAGCCAGTCAAGGCCGCCCGGGACGAGGCGTCGACGAATGGGCTCCCGTAGGGAGACCGAGACCATGAACTTCATTTCGTTGGCGCGGATCAAAATCCGTTTCATCGCCATTATCGCCGCCTGCCTCGCCGTCGCCGCCATCGCCGCCCCCGCGAGGGCCGGCTCGGGCTATACCGCCCAGGAGATCATCGATTCGGGCAACCAGTTCTTCGGATCGACTTCCGGCGGACTCGCCAGCCTCGTCGAGAAGATATTCTCGACCTACGGACTGCCGAACGGCTACGTGCTGGGAGAGCAGGGGGCAGGCGCCATCATCGGTGGCCTGACCTACGGCGAGGGCACGCTCTACACCAAGAATGCCGGCGACCATAAGGTGTTCTGGCAAGGGCCGTCGATCGGCTGGGATTTCGGCGCCGAAGGCTCCCGCCTGATGGTGCTGGTGTACAATCTCGACAACGTCGACAGCCTCTATAAGCGCTATGCCGGGGTCGCGGGTTCCGCTTATGTGGTGGCCGGCCTGGGCTTCAACGTGCTGAAGAACCAGGACGTGCTCCTGGTGCCCGTGCGCACCGGCGTCGGCGCGAGGCTCGGGATCAATCTCGGCTATCTCAAGCTGACCGAGCGGCCGACCTGGAATCCTTTCTGATTCCTGGAGGGCGCGCTTCGGCCGGCCTGGATCGCCGCTGGTCCGGAGACCCTTCCCTGTGGCAAAAGGCGGTGCGCCGGCAGCTTCCGGCGCACGGTTCAGGTGAATTCCGGTGATCCAGTCCCTCCTCTTTTACGGCTTTGGCTTCGTGTCCGCGCTGCTCGTCGCGCTCCTGATCGCGCCGGCGTTCTGGCGGCGCGCGGTGCGGCTGACGGAACGGCGCATTCGCGCGACGATGCCGCTGACGATGAACGAGATCCAGGCCGAGAAAGATGGACTGAGGGCCGAATTCGCCATGGCGACCAGGCGCTTGGAGATGAAAGCCAAGGACCTCAAGGACCGGGTAGCCGTCCAGATGGTCGACATCGAGCGCGGCAAGGTCGAGTTGCAGGAAACGGCGGCGGAACGCGATCGTCTCAGGGAAGAAGCCGCGGCTCTCGAAAAGAAGAAGGACGAGGCCGAGGCCGCGCTCGCGGCAAGGGACGAGGAGCTTCGCGCGCTTTCCTCCAAATCCGCTGAACTCGCGCAACAGATCGCAGCCCGGGATGCGGAGATCACTCGGCTGGACCTTGCCGCGACCGACGCCAACCTCGAAGTCAGCAACCGGCAGATCGAACTCGTCGCGCGCGAGACGGAGGTCGCCAAGCTGAAGGGCGACGTCACCCGCCTGAGGGAACAGCGACGGGAAGGGGAGGAAAAGCTGCGCCAGGTCACGCTGGACAACAAGTCAAGCCGCGAGGCGCTGAAGACGGAGCGGGTGCGCGCGACCGAACTGGAGCGGCGGCTGGAGAAGGCTCTCGCGAAAGTGGCCGACCATGAGGAGGCGTTGCGCCGCCGCGGGGAGGAGCTGGAACGGCTTCGCGAACGGCGTGACAAGCGGACAGGACCGACGGAGGCCGTTGAAAAGGAGGGTGCCGGCGGGCGCGCTTCCACCATTGAGCCGGCCGACGAGGCGGATGCCGGGACTGCGGGTTCCCGGGCAGGGGAAGTCGTCGAAGCGGCGCCGGTCGGGCAGCAGGAGGCGCTCGCGCGGCTGGCGGTGGAACGAAAGCGGCTGGAAGAGAGGCTGACGACGCTCACCCGCGAGAACAAGCGGCTGCGTACGGCGTCGCTCCCGCCTCCCGGCATCGGGCCTGTTGCGGAGGTTCGGCCTGCCGCGCCCGGCGAGACGGCGCTGCGCGAGCAGATCAGCCAGTTGGCCGCGGAAATGGTGGCGCTGACGGCGCTGATCGAAGGCCCGGGTTCGCCGATAGACGAGGCGCTCAATGCGCCGGAGGCGCACCGTCCCGGAGGTCAGCAGCCGAGCCTGGCGGAACGCGTCCGCGCATTGCGCAAGGCGGCCGCGCAGCGGCGATAGCTACTGCTGCAGCACGGCTTTGATGTCGACCAGGTTGGAGCGGACGCGCAGGATATAGAAACCCATGGTGGTGAGGTGGCTCGGCACGATCCAGCCGTCCTCGCGACCGTTGGCGACGATGAAGGGCTGGATGCGCAGCGCCGAACGGAGCTGGCCCTCCATGTCGTCCCACAAGGTGGTCAGTTTCTTTTCCTTGATGACGTCGTCGAAGTCCGCCTCGGCGGCGGTCAGCATGCCGTAGTAGCCGTAGAGCTGGCCGTAGGCGAACCAGAAGCGGTCGTCGGCCCGGGTATCGAACCAGCCATTGTTGTGGTTTTCCGCGCGGTCCTTGAGGATCGCGGAAGTCGAGCCGATGTCGTTGGCGATGCGGTCGACGAACTGGATCAGGTTGTCGGCGCGCGCGTCGAACGTGGTCTGGCACGCGGCCAGCCGGTCATTGAAGGCGCGCAGCTTCTTGATGGCGGTACGGTAATAGCTCGGCGTCGGCGTCTTCGGCCCGGGCGGGTTCCAGCCGAGATACCAGGTGTACTCGTCGAACTGGAGCGCGCCGCGAGCGTCCTGAAGGTCGGAGTCCACCTGCGATGTGCCGCGCACGCGGCCGAGCGTGTCGACCAGTTCGACCGAGGTGCGGCGTACGGCCTGGTTGATGCCGCGCTGAAAGGAAGCCTTGTTGTCGAAGAACGGCGTCCTATCCCAGTCGAGCCCGAAGAAGCCGAGCTTGTAGAGGATCATGGAGGAGATCCACTGGTTCTGGTTGACGTTGAAGTCGACGAGGTCGGCGGTGACATCGGCGATTGCCGAGCGCGCGCAGGTCTTCTGCGTCGCGCCGCTGGCTGGCGCCGGGGCCGGTTCCCCGGCCGATAGCTGACGGTCCTTGAGGCCATACTTCAGCGCGTAGTCCGGATCGAAATTGGTCCAGCGTTGCGTCTGCCAGAAGAAATTGGCGTAAAGCCCGATGAGCACGAGGATGACGAGGCCGACGACGATGCGTACGATCCAGCCGCTGCGGGTGTACCAGCGGCCGGCCAGCATGAAGGGCCAGCAAAGCCAGGCGATCAGCATGCCGACGGCGCGGCCGATCCATTGGAAGATGCGGGCCACGAACTCGATGATCGGATTGAGCACGCTTCCACCTCCGCCCTGCGCGGCGCACCTGGCCCGTATGGGACGCGACCGCAGCATCAGATAGGAGGTTTTCGGCCGCCTAACAACCGCGACGCATCGACCGGCGGTACGCTGCTCCGATGATCGCGGTGTGTCGCGGCGTGGCTACCCGAAGGCGCGCCACGCTCGCCAATTTCCTTGAAAGCACGCCAAAATGGTGTTTGGTTCAGCGAAACCCGTCCGGGAAACCTGCTCGAGAGCAGCAGCGCGCGCCGGACCGCACAATGGGAGAACATGATGTCGCCTACCAGATCACTTGCCCTTGCGCTGGCGCTTGCCGCCGGCATCTGCACCAGCCTGTCGGGGGGCGTTGCCCTTGCCGGCGATTCCGCGTCCTGCCAGGCCGTCCGCTTCGCCGATGTCGGCTGGACCGACATCCAGGCGACGACCGCGACGGCGTCGGTCATCCTCGACGCGATCGGCTACAAGCCCGACACCCAGGTGCTTTCCGTGCCGGTCACCTACCAGTCGCTCAAGAACAAGGACATCGACGTCTTCCTCGGCAACTGGATGCCGTCGATGAACGAGAACATCGCGCCCTTCCTCAAGGACAAGTCCGTCGAGTCGATCTCGACCAACCTCACGGGCGCCGGCTACGGGCTCGTGGTGCCTGACTATGTCGCGGAAGGCGGGGTCAAGTCGTTGACCGATATCGGCAAGTTCAAGGACAAGTTCGACAACAAGATCTACGGCATCGAGCCGGGCAATGACGGCAACCGCATCGTGCTCGGCATGATCAAGGATCCGAAGAGCAACCTGCAGGGCTTCGAACTGGTCGAATCCTCCGAGGCCGGCATGCTGAGCCAGGCCGAGAAGGCCATGCGCAACAAGGACTGGATCGTCTTCCTCGGCTGGACGCCGCATCCGGTCATGGGCGAGATGAAGATCACCTATCTGGAAGGCATGGGCGATTCCGGCTTCGGCGCGGCCACCGTCCATACGAATGTCCGCGCGGGCTACCTCAATGAATGTCCGAACGTCGGCAAGTTCATCAAGCAGCTCAAATTCGACCTC
>JBQCFA010000312.1:0-17100 GCA_051959695.1 Rhizobiaceae bacterium | reverse complement strand
CGCGTCAATCTGGTCGTACGCCTTGTACTCGCCAAAATACTTCGTGATCGCCGCCGTCAGCGACGTCTTCCCATGGTCCACGTGACCAATCGTCCCGATGTTCACATGCGGCTTCGTACGCTCGTATTTCGCTTTGGCCATTTTCTATCCCTGATCGTCTTGAGCAGCGTTTTATACGGATCGGGGGCGATTAGCGGCATCAATCAAAGAACTCAAGTCTCTTTTGACAAGAGTCCTTCGCCCGACATCGCCGTCCGGATCCCTGGAATGCAGCGAATATAGGTAGCGTATGAACCCGTTTAAACGGCCTCCGGGGATCGCCTCAATTGAGCCCCGAATGACGGTCATGGACTTTTCCCAGAGGCGAAGTGGAGAGGATACGCCATGACCTTCGTGATATTGCTGTGCAGCACCTATGTCGGACACGCGACCCTGGACAATTGCACACCGCTGCAGTCGACGAGCTACACCAGCAAGGCGGCCTGCGAAACGGAACTCTCGAAGCTGCGCGCGGAGGCGAAGGGCAAGGGTGTATCGCTGGAGGGCGCCACGTCCAACGGCGGGCTGAAATCGGAAAGCAAGTTGGTCTGCAAGTCCGGCTGACCGATTTACCTGCTCCTTGACCTGCCACGGGAGCTGGACTAGGTCTGCGGGCGCCGCGGGCATGGTGAAATGGTATCACATAAGCCTTCCAAGCTTTTGGTGCGGGTTCGATTCCCGCTGCCCGCTCCAAACGACCCCAAAGTGTCCTAAGGCTCCCAGACAACGCCCTCACCTGATCAGAGACGCGGGTTGCGCGCTCTATATTGGACGGCCCAGCTCGGCGAGAAGCTTTAGTCGACCGCGAAGATCGCGTCCGATCCGATACCGGGTCGCTCGGTTCGAAGATGTGTGCAAATCCAAGCTACAGAGATGGCCGCCGCGTGGCGGCCGCGCTTTCGCCCTGTCGTCGAGCTACAATGCGGGTCTGTCGGATTTCGATGACATCGGCGCTGGTGGAGGGGGCTGGATTCGAACCAGCGTAGGCTGAGCCAACGGATTTACAGTCCGTCTCCTTTAACCACTCGGACACCCCTCCGTAAGCGACGGAGCCGCGCGACCTAGCGCGACGCGCCTTATGGCGAGAAGGCCTTTGCCTGTCAACCGCGCAAACCGCCGATCTCCATAGGCAACCGGCTTCAATGTTGCTAAGGCACCGGCCATGAGCACCGATCGCCCCAAGACACCAAAGGACAGCCACTACGCGCGGCTGAGACGACAGCACAGAAGTCAGTCCGCCCCGCCTCCCGGAAAATCGACCGGGCGGCAACCGCTGGCGCCTGCTCTTCCGGCCGACGGCCTTGTCCGTCTTTACGGACTGCACACGGCGCGCGCCGCGCTCGACAATCCGAGCCGCACGATCGAGCGCGTTCTGGCAACACGCAACGCGCTTGCCCGTCTAGGTCTCGATGAAGAGGCCAAGCATCCCTTTCCGCTGGAAATCGTCGATCCGCGTCAGATCGACCGCGTCCTGGGCAGCGAAGCCGTCCACCAAGGTGTTCTCGTGGAGGCGAAACCGCTCAAGCCGAAGCCGCTGTCGGCGCTGGGAGACACGGCGCTCGTCATCGTCCTCGACCAGGTGACCGATCCGCACAACGTCGGGGCGATCATGCGCTCCGCAGTTGCCTTCGGCGCCGGCGCGCTCGTCACGACCGCGCGCCACAGTCCGCAGGAATCAGGCGTACTGGCGAAATCGGCCTCCGGGGCACTGGAACATATCGGCCTGACCGAGGTCCGCAATCTGGCCGAAGCGCTTGGAGAGCTCCACAACGCCGGCTTCCAGACGATAGGGCTCGATTCGGAGGCTCCCGACGTACTGGAGCATTCGTTCGCCGGCCGACGGCTGGCACTTGTGCTCGGCGCCGAGGGTAAGGGACTGCGCCAGAAGAGCCGCGATACCGTAACGAGGCTCGCCCGGCTCGACATGCCGGGGGCCATCCGGTCCCTCAATGTCTCGAATGCAGCCGCGATAGCGCTCTACGCCGCACGGCGCCATCTGGGCGCGTAGAGCGCCCGTCAGGCGGCTTCGTCATCCATCCGCCCGAGATCGCTCACGAAAATCTCAGCTTCCCACGCCGCCGTGCTGAAGGCATCGCGGGCACGTTCGACGGAAAGCTGGCCATCCAACGCCCTGGCACAGGCCCGAACGGCATCGTCATACGCGCTCCCGCGCCTATCGGCCGGCCAGGCATGCGAAAGCGTATCGAGCGCCTCGCGGACCGATTTCACGTCCCGGTCGGCACCCAATCCGGTATCTACAATGACCGACGTTTTGAACGGCTTGTCGCTTGTGTTCATGGGGCGCAAACGCATGCGTGGGGACGTCGGTTCCCGCATCCGTCGATGCCAGACACTTTACAGACCCGGCAATTATGATAGGGCGTTGCGCCAAGCGCCGGCGTAGCACAGCGGTAGTGCAGCGGTTTTGTAAACCGAAGGTCGGGAGTTCGATCCTCTCCGCCGGCACCATCTGGCAGCCATTACAGCCTTCGGCTTTCCAATGCCGTTTCCTCCGTGCTATCGGCGCAGCCTGCACGGTCGCAAAGCGAAAAAGACATGGACAGTCCCGCCCAAGCCATCGCCTTTGTCTCGGCGGATACGAAAGACGCCCGCGAGGCCGCCGCGAAGCTCCTCGATCGCTACGGTCAGACACCGATCGAGGATGCGGACACGATCGTGGCGCTGGGCGGCGACGGCTTTCTCCTGCAGACCCTGCGCGAGACCATGAACAGCGGCAAGCGAGTCTACGGCATGAACCGCGGGACCGTCGGCTTCCTGATGAACGAGTACAGCGAGGCCGACCTGCCAAAGCGTATCGCCGCGGCCGTGCCGGAAACGATCCGCCCGATCGAGATGCAGGCAGAGACCGCGACCGGCGAAGTCATCTCGGCGCTCGCCATCAACGAAGTCGCCTTGTGGCGGCAGTCCTATCAGACCGCCAAGATCCGCATCACGATCGACGGCAAGGTCAGGCTGGACGAACTGAATTGCGACGGCGTCATGGTGGCGACGCCTGCCGGGTCCACGGCCTACAACCTCTCAGCCCATGGCCCCATCCTGCCGCTGGACGCACCCCTCCTGGCGCTCACTCCGGTCAGCCCCTTCCGCCCGCGCAACTGGAGCGGCGCGCTGCTTTCCGACAAATCCACCGTCCGCTTCGACATGCTCGAAGCCGAGAAGCGTCCGGTAAACGCTGCCGCCGACCATACGGAGGTGAAGTCGGTGATCACAGTGACAGTACGCGAATCGCCGACGGCGCGGGCGACGCTCCTGTTCGATCCCAGCCACTCGTGGAACGAGCGTATCCTCTCTGAGCAATTCCGGTACTGACCGCTTTTCGGGTCGGATCAGTACGACTATCGGCGCATAGCTGCCCTGCACGTTAACCCAGCGCCTTGATTTTGCTTGCATTGGGGTTCAACAGGACGAATAGGGTACTATATTGACAACTGAGCGATCCGAACGTAACGCCGGAGATCATTCCGTACGTTGCAGATAGATGAAAGCGCCGGGATCGCGTTTCAGTGGCCGGGGCCACGGCGCGCAACAGCAAAGACAAGCCGATAAACGTGTCATCAGACAACAACACCGCGCATGATGCGCTGACATTTTCCGATCTCGGACTCTCTCCCAAGGTTCTCGCAGCCGTGAGCGACGCGGGCTATTCGACCCCGACGCCGATCCAGGCCGGTGCGATCCCGCAAGCGCTCCAGGGCAAGGACGTGCTTGGCATCGCCCAGACGGGCACCGGCAAGACGGCCGCCTTCGTCCTCCCTATGATCAGCCGGCTGGAGAAAGGTCGCGCGCGAGCCCGCATGCCACGCACGCTGATCGTGGAGCCGACGCGCGAACTCGCCGCGCAAGTGGAGGAGAATTTCGCCAAATACGGCAAGAACCATCGTTTGACGGTCGCCCTCCTGATCGGAGGGGTCTCCTTCGAGGAGCAGGACCGCAAACTGGAACGCGGCGCCGATGTGCTGATCGCCACGCCCGGGCGCCTGCTCGACCATCACGAGCGCGGCAAGCTGCTCCTGACCGGCGTCGAGATCCTCGTCATCGACGAGGCCGACCGGATGCTCGACATGGGGTTCATCCCTGACATCGAGCGCATCTGCAAGCTGATCCCCTTCACCCGCCAAACGCTCTTCTTCTCCGCCACGATGCCGCCGGAAATCACCAAGCTGACCGAGCAGTTCCTGCAGGCGCCAGTGCGCGTGGAGGTTTCGCGCGCCGCCTCGACCGGCGAGAACGTCATGCAGCGCCTGGTGAAATCCGGGACGAAGCCCTGGGCCAAACGCGAAGCGCTGCGCAGCCTGTTGCGCGCGGAAGAGCCGGAGCTCAAGAATGCCATCATCTTCTGCAATCGCAAGCTTGACGTTTCGGAACTATTCCGGTCGCTGACCAAACACGACTTCGATGCTGGCGCGCTGCATGGCGACATGGACCAGCGGGCGCGCATGGCGATGCTTTCCGCCTTCCGCGACGGCAAGCTGAAGTACCTGGTCGCATCCGACGTCGCCGCGCGCGGTCTCGACATCCCCGACGTCAGCCATGTGTTCAATTTCGACGTGCCGATCCATGCCGAGGACTATGTGCACCGCATCGGCCGCACCGCGCGCGCTGGTCGCTCGGGCAAAGCCTTTACCATCACGACAAATGCCGACGGCAAGCACATCGACGCCATCGAGAAGCTGATCGGCAAGAAGATCGAATGGCATGACGGCGATCTTTCGACGCTAAGCGCCGAGGAGACGGAAGAAGCCCCACGCCGCGGCCGTTCGGCCCGAGGCGTCGGCCGACGGGACAAAAAGGCGGACGGCGAAACTAGGCAGCGGCGAGGCCGCGGCGACAGGGGCCGGGAAAGCACGCCTGCCGAACCAGCCGCGTTGGCTGAAGCGGTGGGACACGAGGCCGTGGCTCGCCACCCTGCCGGCCCAGGCGCCGCGAAGTCCGGCAATGCAGTGAAAACTCATGGCGGCATTGCCAAACCGCGCAAGGAAAGCCGGCGCCGCCCCCACGAGGACGACGATTTCCATGCACCGACCGGCTTTGGCGAGGATATGCCGGACTTCATGAAGATCGCCGTCCGGGCCTGACCGGAACGCTCAGGCCTTCAACCTAGCCGCAACGGCGCGAACCGTTTCTATGGTCTTGTCCGGGAGCGTTGCCGAAGCGATGTAGGGCAGACCCTTGCGGTGCGCTGTCCAGCCGACCGGCATCACCTCTCCGGCGGCCGGCTCGAAGCGCTTTGCCAGGTCCCAGCTCCGGCAATCGACAGCGCAAATATCGGCGAGGCCTTCCGCCACCGCCCTGATCGAGGCACGGTGCCCGCCTGTTTCGACGGTCTCCCCGAACATGGTCATGCTCCCGCCCGCTGCGTTCAGATCGCGCTTCAGCGCGAGGTAGCCCGACATGGAGTCCGAACCGTTATAGGCAAGCCGCCGGCCTTCCATTGTCTCGATCGGCAGAATCGCTTCACCTCCGTGGCGTGCTGCTACCGGCGCTCCGTGCTCGTCGCGCCGCATGAGGAGCACGCTGGAGTAGAAGGCGCCCTCGCCACCTTCGAAACTTGAATAGTCCGGCTGCCCAACCACCTCGACATAGGGTGCGAGCCCCAATTCCATAGGCCCCCAGCAGGTTTGCGCGAACAGCAGTCTCGGGTGTCGCCAGAGGGCCTGCAGATCGAATGCATCCGGTTCGAGCCAGGCACGTTCCGCACGGCTCACCCCACCTGCCACGCCTGGCATCTTGGGCAGGTCAGCATTGCGCCGCGCCAGTCCTTCCGGTGCATCGACGCCTGCGGCGCGCAGCGCTTCACGGATCAGTGCCCACCGCCGGTCTGTCTCCGCCCGCATCTCGGGCCAATCGTACATCGGCAATGCCGCGACAAACATGCTCATGCCGCAGTTTCCGCGAACATCCTCGACGATGGCAAGAAGGTTGGCCGCGACGGAGACGCTATTGGTTGCGCTTCGGTCACTCTTTGGGCGGCTCGGCCGGTACGGGGGCCGTACCGAGACCGTTCAGGTTCCGCGCGCGAATCCTTGGCCGGAAGGCGCGGCCTGGCTCCGGCACGCGGCGAAGGAACGGATGCACTACCGGCTCCTTCGCCTTCAAGGCGAATTTGCGGAACATCGACCAGTAATTCGCGTAGACGTAGCCCTTGTTCATCGAAATCCATTCCTCGCGCCGGGCATGAAAAAGCGCTGGCAATTTGTACCAGGCGACTGTGGGGCTGCGATGATGGACGAAGTGCAAATTGTTGTTGAGGAACAGGAACGACAAATGCGAACGCTCGACGATGACCGTACGGCCCTCGGGTTGTTCGGCCCATTGGTGCTCGGCAAAGGTACGGATCGAGATGATGGACTGACCGAACCATGCCGGCACGAGAAAATAGAGCCAGAGTTGCATGTCGAAAGCAAAGACTATGACCGGGATGACCACGGCGAGCCCGAGGCCGTGATAAAGCCAGGCGCGTCGCACCGCCGCGTCGCCTGACAGGGCAAGCTTGAAATCGGACACGAAAAAGCCGACGGCCGAGAGCCAGGGTCCGAGAAAGAACCGGCCGACCATGGAATTGTTGGCGCGCAGGAGGAGCTTCAGCGGGCGAGGCAGCTCCTCGTGCTGCCATAGCGCCTGATAGTAGCTTTCCGGATCGTCGAACGGATCGGTCAGCCTTTCATCGGCGTGGTGACGCAGATGAAGCGCCTTGAAGCGGCGGTACGGCCAGGTAAGCCCGATCGGCAGGAAAACCAGGGCCTCGTTGATCCACGCCCTGCGTGTCGGATGACCGTGGCAGACCTCGTGCGTGAGGGAGGAATGCATGGCGACGGCGACCGTGAGGACCGCCATCGCCAGCAGCCAATGCCCTGGCCATAAAAGAATTCCCGCCCCCGCCCACGAGGCGTAGCATCCGGCTATCAGAAAGACGGTTGGCCATTCCACGGATCGAGCGCCCCCGCGCCTCGATACCGAACCACCCGCCGCCAGACCTTCCATAATGCTTCAGATACCTTTGATTCCATTGCTCCTGACAGGAGGCTGTCAGGAGCAGTTCGATGTTTCAAGGCGACAATATGCGTGAATTGTTGATTCTGCGCACTTTGAAATGCTACTGTCGCGTTTAGTAAACAACTAGGACCAAGGAAGGCGATTGATGGAAAAGCGCGACCTATCCGAGCTTTTCCGCGAACGGCTAAAGTCTCTTCTGACCCGCTCCGGTCAGAACCAGTCCGCCTTTGCCGCCGCGGTCGGCATCGATCGCTCCGCGCTTTCACAGCTTCTTTCGGGCGCCTCGACGCGCCTGCCCCGGGCCGAAACCCTGCTCAACATCGCCGCCGCATACAATGTGTCGCTCGACTGGCTCCTGGGTCTCAGCCATGACGAGGCGCTCACCGGCGAAATCCGTGCCAGCTTCGAGATCGAGGAGGGCTTCGGCGGCTTCGACCGCACCCTGCTCGCGACCTGGCATGCCGAGGCCGCAGGCACGAAAATCCGCTACGTTCCGGCAGGCATTCCCGACCTTCTACGCACGGATGAAGTGATTGAATACGAGGCCGGCATCGCCAACAAGAACAGGCTCTCCCAGATCATCGAGACGCAATACCGCATCGACTACAATCGCCGGCCGGAGACCGATATGGAGGTCTGCATGCCGCGCCACACGCTGGAAATCTTCGCGCGCGGACTCGGCGTTTGGGAAGGGCTGTCCCGCGAAGCGCGCAAGGAACAATTGCAGCACATGGCGCGACTGCTGGACGACCTGTACCCAACCTTCCGTCTGTTCCTCTACGACGGACGCCAGCGCTACTCGATACCCTATACGATCTTCGGACCCTTTCGCGCGGCCATCTATGCCGGCGACCTTTACCTGGTGCTCAACGCAACCGAGGCGATCCGCAGCCTGACCCGCCATTTCGACAATCTGATCCGCGCCGCCGAGGTCAACTCGCACGAGGCCGCTTCGTTCGCCGCCAATCTTCCGGTGACGTGAATCAAATGGACGTCACGTGGCTACTCACACATTGACGAGATATAAAGAGTTCTTTATATCGTTATCTCACTATCGGTAGATCCGAGGAAATCGAATGAACAACCCGATCGACACGCTTCTCGCAGAGAAGGGTGTGCTGCTCGCCGATGGCGCAACCGGCACCAACCTTTTTGCCATGGGGCTCGAATCCGGCGAAGCTCCGGAACTCTGGAACGAGACGCATCCAGAGCGGGTGCGTGCGCTGCATCAGGGCTTCATCGAGGCGGGCGCCGATATTATTCTCACCAATTCCTTCGGCGGCACGCGTTATCGCCTGAAACTCCACAATGCCGAGGACCGGGTCCACGAACTGAACCGCAAGGCGGCGGAGCTTGCGCGCGAGGTCACCGCAGGCGCCAACCGGCGCGTCATCGTCGCCGGCTCCGTGGGCCCCACCGGGGCGCTGCTCGAGCCGCTCGGCGAACTCACCTACGCCGGCGCGGTCGATGCCTTCGCGGAGCAGATCGCCGGGCTGAAGGATGGCGGCGCCGAAGTCGCATGGATCGAGACCATGTCCGCACCGGAGGAGATCAGGGCCGCTGCCGAGGCGGCGATCCGCGTCGGCCTGCCCTACACCTATACCGGATCGTTCGACACGGCCGGACGCACGATGATGGGCCTCGCGCCCGCGGACATCCACGGCGTTTCCGACAGCCTGGCCGAGAAGCCAGTCGCCGTCGGCGCCAATTGCGGGGTCGGCGCGTCGGACATCCTCGGCTCGCTCCTCGACATGACCGAACGCGATCCCAATGCGACGGTCATCGTTAAGGGCAATTGCGGAATCCCGGAGTTCCGCGGGGCCGAAATCCACTATTCCGGCACGCCGGAACTGATGGCCGATTATGTGCGGCTTGCCGTAGACGGGGGCGCGAAGATCATAGGTGGCTGCTGCGGCACTTCCTTCGCACACCTGAAGGCGATGCGTGCGGCGCTTGACGGTCACGTCAGGGCGACACGCCCCTCCGTCGCGGACGTCGTCTCCCGCATCGGCCCGATGCGTAACAAGCCGGCCAACCAGAGCGGGACCGGCAGCGAGGGCGGGCGCCGCGAACGCCGCCGTGCGCGCGGCTAAACATACTGGGCTGCAACCGGCGATTTACCCTTTCCCGTAACCTGATCTTGCGACATTGCTCCTAGCATGACGAGCTCCCTTACGGAGCGTCGCCATGCGCGCAATGCTACTTGTGGTCCTGGTTTTTCTGGTCGGCCTCGTCTTTTCTGATGCGGCGGCCGGAGCCGACTCCCTGAGCGTCGCGCAAAGCTCGGAGGAGACGGGAGCCGCCCTGCCGCGCTGGGGCACGATCTATCTCGACGTTGCCTATAGCGCCGACCAGCCCGTGCGCATACAGGCGCAGGGCTTCAGCGCGGATGCGTCGCCGAAAGGGCAAGCCATGAATGCGTCCGTCGAATATCCCGCCGGCGACGGAGACGCGCTCGCCTGGATAAGCTTTTCCGAGCCGGCCGAGATCGACCGGATCCAGATCACCCTCTACGACACGAATTTCAAGCCGCTGGCGGCGATCGAAGAACCCTTTCAGGCAAGCTGGGGCGCTGAACCGGCCGCCACAAGGCCTGCGCAACCTGAATGGGTAGTGTCCCTTCGCCAGAAGGAGGACCGGATCGCCGCCGAATACGCCAGTGCGCATCCGCCTGCGTCTGACCCGGTCGGTAACATCATGGTCTTTCTAATGTTCCTGTCGGTGCCGGCATACTTCGTCGCCCAGGGACTGGGCGCATTCCTGTGGCGCGGCCGCTAGCGCGTGGCGGCCATGGCGCCGCTTGTCGTCATGGCGCCCGTGCTTGCCTTTACCGTGTTCGCACTGGCGGCCGGCTCAAATCTCTGGCCACTCTACCTCATTTTCGCCGCGCCCTGCGCGATGCTCTATTTCATCGGTCTTTGTTCCGCGCGCTTCGCGCTCGGCGCCCGATTTTCCGGCTGAGCAGGAAACGAGGCTCCGCCTGCCGACGAAGCCCCGGCCCTTGAAAGCCCGCCGCGCCGCTCAGCCGTGCAATTTGATGGCGATCTCCGCCAGACGCTTGCCTTGGAATTTCGCGCCTTCGAGTTCCTGCGCGGAAGGCTGGCGCGACCCATCGCTGTCCGACATCGTCGTCATGCCGTAGGGCGAGCCGCCGCGCACCACGTCGACGCCCGACTGGCCCTGGTAGGCATAGGAGAGCGGCACGATGATCAGACCGTGATGCTGCAGCGACGCCTGGGTGGAGAGGATAGCGATCTCCTGGCCACCATGCTGCGTCGCAGTCGAGGACATCACGGTCGCAACCTTGTTCACCAGCGCGCCCTTCGCCCAAAGCGGTCCGGTCTGGTCGAGGAAGTTCTTGAGCTGCGCGGCCATGCCGCCATAGCGTGTCGATACGCCGAATATGAAGCCGTCATACTTCTCCAGCTCCAGCGGATCGGCGACTGGCGCCTCCTGGTCGAGTTTGTAATAGGCGGCCTTGGCCACTTCCTCGGGCACGAGTTCCGGCACCCGCTTGATCGTCACGTCGGCGCCTGCCTCCCGCGCACCCTCTGCCGCCGCCTTCGCCATCTGCTCCATGTGGCCCCAGCTCGAAGAATAGAGCACCAGTATCTTCGCCATTCTTGTCTCCTTGTGAAATCAACCGGCGGTCGATCGCCTTCGGGCGCAACCTAGCCAATATGCCGTTCGTGGGAATAACGTCGCTCCGCGACAGATCGTTCACCGATCGGTGCGTCCTTTGAGGCGGCCCTTCGACAAGCTCAGGGTCGCGCCTCAGGATGAAGATCGCCGGCGCAGACGGCCCTCATGGCGGGGAAGCCCGCGCAGATGGTCCTCATGGTGAGGTGCGGAGCGGAGCCTCGAACCACTTACGAAGCCCCGGCCTCAATCGCCTATCCCTAGCTTCGCCTTCACCAGCGCGTTCACTGCCTGCGGATTGGCCTTGCCGCCTGTAGCCTTCATCACCTGACCGACGAACCAGCCGGCCATGGTCGGCTTGGCTCTGGCCTGCTCGACCTTGTCCGGGTTGGCGGCGATCACCTCGTCCACTGCCTTTTCAATGGCACCGGTGTCGGTGACCTGCTTCATGCCGCGCCGTTCAACGATCGCCTTAGGATCGCCGCCCTCGTTCCAGACGATCTCAAATAGGTCCTTGGCGATCTTGCCGGAGATCGTACCCTCCTTGATGAGATCAAGGATACCACCGAGTTGCTCGGGCGAAACCGGCGTTTCCTCGATGGTCTTGCCGGTCTTGTTCAACTGGCCGAGGAGGTCGTTGATAACCCAGTTGGCGGCGGCCTTGCCGTCGCGGCCAGCGGCGACCTTCTCGAAATAGTGGGCGACCGCCTTTTCCGAAACCAGGATCGAAGCGTCGTAAGCGGAAAGGCCCAGCCTCTCCACCAACCGCTGCTTCTTGGCGTCCGGCAACTCCGGCAGGCCGACGGCCAGCGCATCGACATAGGCCTGGTCGAATTCGAGCGGCAGAAGGTCCGGGTCGGGGAAGTAGCGATAGTCGTGCGCCTCTTCCTTGGAGCGCATGGACCGCGTTTCGCCCTTCACGGCGTCGAAAAGCCGGGTCTCCTGGTCGATCGTGCCGCCGTCCTCGAGGATGCCGATCTGGCGGCGCGCCTCGTATTCAATCGCCTGGCCGATGAAGCGGATGGAGTTCATGTTCTTCAGCTCGCAACGCGTGCCGAATGGTTCGCCCGGCCGCCGAACCGACACGTTGACGTCGGCGCGCAGCGATCCCTCGTCCATGTTACCGTCGCAGGTGCCGAGATAGCGCAGGATGGAGCGCAGCTTGGTGACGTAGGCCTTGGCCTCGTCGGAGGAGCGGATATCGGGCTTCGACACGATCTCCATCAACGCCACGCCGGAGCGGTTGAGGTCTACGTAGGACATGGTCGCGTGCTGGTCGTGCAGCGACTTGCCGGCGTCCTGTTCCAGGTGCAGCCGCTCGATACCGACCTCGATATCTTCGAAATTGCCCTGCCGGTCCGGCCCCACGGAAACGGTGACGGTCCCCTCGCCCACGATCGGTTGCTTGTACTGCGATATCTGGTAGCCCTGAGGCAGGTCCGGGTAGAAATAGTTCTTGCGGTCGAAGACCGACTTCAAATTGATCTTCGCCTTCAGGCCAAGCCCGGTTCGGATCGCCTGCCTGACGCATTCCTCGTTGATGACCGGCAACATACCGGGCATGGCGGCGTCGACAAGGCTGACATTGGCGTTCGGCTCGGCGCCGAAGGAGGTCGAAGCGCCAGAGAAAAGCTTGGCGTTTGACGTCACCTGCGCGTGCACCTCCATGCCGACGATCACCTCCCAGTCGCCGGTGGCGCCGGCAATGAAGCGTTTCGGATCGGGCGTACGGGCATCGATGAGGGTCATGGAGGGTCCGACAGGGATAAAATCTCCGCTGTTCGCTATTGGAAAGGCTCCGACAATTCAAGCTTTCAGCGCGCCTGCCTGTCGGCATCGAACAGGGTTGCCTCCCTCTCCGCCCCTCCAGGCCTCAGGTGATCGGCGTCAGATAGATTTCAACGCGGCGATTTTGCGCGCGCCCGGCTTCCGTGGCATTGGAAGCGATGGGATCGCTCTTGCCGAAGCCGTTGACAGCGAAGCGGCGGCCATCGACGCCCTGTGAGGCCAGATAGCTCGTTACCGATTGCGCGCGCCGGCGCGAAAGATCGAGGTTGTACTGGTCGCTGCCGGTGGAGTCCGTGTAGCCGTCCACGTCGATCAGCGTCTGGTTATACTTCCGCATGACCAGGGCCACCGCGTTCAGCGTCGGATAGAAGGCCGGCAGGACCGCATCCTGGTCCGTCGGGAACGTGACGTTGGAGGGCATGTTGAGGATGATGCGGTTGCCCTCGCGCGTCACTGAGACGCCGGTGCCCTGGAGTTCGGCGCGAAGCTGCGCCTCCTGGTTGTCCATGTAGGCCCCGACCGCGCCTCCAGCGAGCGCGCCGATACCGGCGCCGATCAAGGCGTTTCGGCGATCGTTGCCGCCGGCAAGAAGGCCGACGCCTGCACCGGCCGCGGCGCCGAGCAGCGCGCCGCCCGCAGTGTTCGACATCTTCGGCTGGCCTGTATAGGGATCGGTCGTGGTACAGGCCGCGGCAAGCGACGCGGCGACAAGCGCAGCAATGGTCCTGGTCTTCATCGGAATATCCCCTCTCATTGAAATGCTGAAATTCAAAATACATGATTCTATCTGTCCTATTTTCGCGGAATTGAGGCAAAATCGGGATGCGTGGTTCGACCTACGCGGGCCGTCATTCGCGTTGCTGCCTCTACACGCCCATTGGCGCGGAGGCTCGGCAGGAAACAGCCGGCGAGTTGCCAGTTGCGCCGTGCCGATCTAGAGCAGTGGCTTCAGGTCGTAGTGGTGATCATAATTCGTGACTGCGACCTGGAACCAAGGCGCAAGTCCAAGCCCGAGAAAGCAGTTGCCCATCCGTCCCACAGTGCTGGCCCTACTTGCAGCCTGCTCGCTCGGCACGATCGTCGAGCCAGCCGGAGCCGCCGGCATATCGATCGGGCTTGCCGCTCCTTTGAGCGGTCCCTCGCAACCCCTCGGCGAACAGTTGCAGGAGGGCGTCGAAACCGCGGCGGCCAACTATGCAGGGGCGACGGTGACGCTGGAGACCGTGGACGATCAATGCACGGCGGACGGCGGTTCCAACGCTGCGCAGAAATTCGCCGACGCCGGGGTGGGCGCGGTCGTAGGGTTCCTGTGCTCCGAGGCGATCGAGGCGGCCATGCCGATCTTGAAGGACGCCCACATCCCAGTCATCACTCCGGGGGTGCGCGTCAACAGCCTCACCGACAAGCGCTACAAGACCGGCTGGCCGGTCTATCGCCTGGCGCCACGCGACGACGAGGAGGCGAAGGCCGTCGCCGCCATCCTCACGAAGAGGTGGGCCAACCGGCTGTTCGCCATCATCGACGACGGTACCATCTACGGGCGCGACCTTTCGGAGAATTTTCGCCTCGCGGCCGAGCAGGCCGGCCTCAAACCGGTCTTCACCGACAATTACCGCCCCCAGATGGACAACCAGATCGGACTGGTCGGCCGGCTCAAGAAAGCCGGCGCGGAATATGTGTTCGTCGGCGGCGACCGCTCCGACATCGCCGTCATTGGACGCGACGCGGAAAAGCTGGGCCTGAAGCTGACGATAGCGGGCGGCGAGGCGCTACGCGGCGTGCCAGGCGACGTGCCGCTCGTAAAAGGAACGCTGATGATCGGTCTTCCCGACTGGTCGGAGACGAACGACCTGATCGCATTGTCGCAGTTCAGGGCTGCCGAAATCGTCCTGGAGGGCTATGTCCTACCCGGCTACGCGGCGCTGCAGATCGCGGCGACATCGCTGGCGCCCCAAAATACCGCCGAGAGCTTCGAGGAGCACGTCGAGAAAACGAAATTCGCCACCGCGATCGGCCTTGTGCGCTTCGACGACAAGGGCGACATGGTCGGCAATCCCTACCGTCTCTACGAATGGGATGGCAACGCATTCGTGGAAGCGCACTGAGACAAATGGCATTCCGAACCGGCCCGAAAAATCTCATCACCGACGTCGCCGGCCTCCTAGTCGGCAATGCCGAAGACGAAAAGATCAAATCGGGCGTCACCACCGTCATTTGTGACAAGCCGACCGTCGCCGGCGTGCAAGTGCTTGGCGGCGCGCCCGGAACCCGCGAAACCGATCTCCTGGAACCTCACAATCTGGTGGAGGGCATCCACGCCGTCACGCTTTCGGGCGGCTCGGCCTTCGGACTCGATGCTGCGTCCGGTGTCCAGGCGGCCTTGCGCGAGCTAGGTATAGGGTTCGAAGCCTTCGGCAACATCGTGCCGCTTGTACCCACGGCGATCCTGTTCGATCTCGTCAATGGCGGCGACAAGGACTGGGGGCTCTATTCCCCCTATCGCGAGCTCGGCTATCAGGCGGCCGCCAACGCCGCGGCCGACTTTTCGCTGGGGAGCGTCGGCGCGGGGACTGGCGCGACGGTGGCCGGCCTCAAGGGCGGCCTGGGATCCGCCTCCACGGTGGCCAACGGCATCACAATCGGTGCCCTGGCGGCGGTCAACGGGGTCGGCTCGGTCACGATCGGCAAGAGCCGCCATTTCTGGGCCGCTCCTTTTGAAGTTGAAAGCGAGTTCGGGGGTCTGGGCCTGCCCCAGCCGCTTCCCGCCGACACGCAGGACGTCGCGATCAAGAGGCGCCCTTCCAGCGCCATCGAGAACACCACGATCGCCGTCATCGCCACCGACGCCGTTCTGACCAAGGCCGACGCCAAGCGACTGGCCATTGCCGCGCATGATGGGTTTGCCCGTGCCATGTGGCCCAGCCACACGCCGTTCGACGGCGACCTCGTCTTTGCCTTGGCGACGGGCGGGAGCGGCATCGTGCCCGATCCGGGTGCGGCCATCGATCTCTATGCGGCTGCCAGCGCCACCATGACGCGGGCCATAGCGCGCGGCGTCTATGCGGCGACGGCAAGACCCGCCGACCGCCTGCCGGTCTGGTCCAGCCGTTGAGCAATGTGGCTGCCTCTGCTACGAGGCCAACTCAAGCCGCCAGCCGAAAAGGCCGCCCGTCATGATCCCCCGCTATTCGCGATCCGAGATGGTCGCTATCTGGTCGCCTGAAACCCGGTTCCGCATCTGGTTCGAGATCGAGGCGCATGCCTGCGACGCGCTGGCGGAACTCGGAATCATTCCGAAGGAAGCAGCGAAGACGATCTGGGAAAAGGGCGGCAAGGCCAGGTTCGACGTGACGCGTATCGACGAGATCGAGCGCGAGACAAAGCACGACGTCATCGCCTTCCTGACGCATCTGGCTGAATTCGTCGGCCCGGACGCCCGGTTCATCCACCAGGGGATGACGTCGTCCGACGTGCTCGACACCTGCCTCGGCGTGCAGCTTTCCCGGGCAAGCGACATCCTGCTCGCCGACCTCGATGCGCTGCTTTCGGCGCTGAAGAAGCGCGCCTTCGAGCACAAGGACACGATCACGATCGGCCGCAGCCATGGCATCCATGCCGAGCCGACGACGTTCGGCTTGAAGCTGGCGCAGGCTTATGCCGAATTCTCCCGCAGTCGCGAGCGGCTGGTTCAGGCGCGCGAGGAGATCGCAGTCTGCGCCATATCCGGCGCCGTCGGCACCTTCGCCAATATCAGCCCCTATGTCGAAGAGCATGTGGCGAAGAAGCTCGGCCTCAGGCCCGAACCCGTCTCTACGCAGGTGATCCCGCGCGACCGTCACGCCATGTTCTTCGCCACGCTCGGCGTCATCGCCTCGTCAGTGGAGCGGTTGGCCACCGAAATCCGCCATCTGCAGCGGACGGAAGTCCTTGAAGCGGAGGAATACTTCTCGCCTGGCCAGAAAGGCTCGTCGGCCATGCCGCACAAGCGCAATCCCGTGCTCTCGGAGAATTTGACCGGCCTTTCGCGCATGGTGCGCTCCTATGCCCTGCCGGCGATGGAGGACGTGGCGCTCTGGCATGAGCGCGACATCTCGCATTCCTCGGTGGAGCGCATGATCGGGCCGGATGCGACCGTCACGCTCGATTTCGCGCTGGCGCGCCTGACCAGCTTGATCGAAAAGCTCGTGGTCTCTCCGGAAAACATGCTGGCGAATTTGAACAGGTTCCGCGGGCTGGTGCATTCGCAGCGCGTGATGCTGGCGCTGACGCAGGCCGGCCTCTCCCGCGAGGACGCCTACCGGCTGGTGCAACGAAACGCCATGAAGGTCTGGCAGGAAGGCAAGGATTTCCTGGAGGAACTGCTTGCCGACGAGGAAGTCCGCGCAGCGCTTCAGGAAGCGGAAATCCGCGACAAGTTCGACCTCGGCTACCACACGAAGCACGTGGACACGATCTTTAAGCGGGTGTTTGGATAACCCGGTGGAAGAAGTCAGGCGGCTTTCGGCACCACCCTGATCTCGGTCCCCCAGGGGTCTTCCAATCCTTTTTCGCTAGCGGCGTACTTTGACGCCAGTTCCACCATTGATAGGCCTGTCCGGTGCGGATCCCGTCGTCCGGCGC
>JBQCFA010000311.1:0-10057 GCA_051959695.1 Rhizobiaceae bacterium | reverse complement strand
GAAGCCGATGCGGCGCACGATCCCGTTGAAGCCGGAACGGAGGCCGCGGTCCCGGAAGATGGGACGGAAGCCGCCGCCGGAGACGCGTCGACTGCCGTCTCGGCAACCGTGGATGAGACCGGCGACGCCGGTGAAGCGGAGGCGGCGGCTGCCGCCCGCGAAGAGCCATCAAACGAAGGCGAGGCTGCCGGGGAGGAACCGGCCGCGGTGCAGCCCGACCTCTACCAGGCGCTCCTGTCGAAGCTGCCGACGCCCGTGCTCGTCCATGCCGGCGACGAGTTACACTATGCCAATGACGAGTTCCTTCGCCTGACTGGATATCCGTCGCTGGAGGCGATCCGCGACGCCGGCGGGCTTGGCGAGCTCTTCGCCGATCCATACGAGGCGGAGGACGATGCGGAAGACCGCAGGCTTCGCCTGAGGACAGCGTCCGGCGAAGCGGTGCCGGTCGAGGCGCTGTTGCAGTCGGTGCCGTGGAAGGGTGGCAAATCGCTGATGCTGGCGTTGCGGCCCGCCGAACAGGAGAGACAGGCCGAGATCCGGCAATTCCCCATGCCGCGGGCCGAGGCCGAACAGCCGCCGGCGGACGTCGCACCGCGCCTCGAGGAGCTTCGCGCCATCATCGACACGGCGACCGACGGCGTCGTCCTCATTTCACCGGAGGGAACGATCCGCTCGATTAGCCGGCCGGCGGAGGCGCTGTTCGGCTTCGACAGCGACGAAGTCGCGGGCAAGCCCTTCGCCGCGCTTTTCGCCATGGAGAGCCAGCGTGCCGCACAGGACTACCTGCAGGGCCTTTCGGACAATGGCGTCGCCAGCGTGCTCAACGACGGACGCGAAGTCATCGGGCGCGAGGCCCAGGGCCGTTTCATCCCGCTCTTCATGACCATCGGCCGCCTGCCCGGCGACAGCGGCTTCTGCGCGGTGCTGCGCGACGTGACCCAATGGAAGCGCGCGGAGGAGGAACTGACGCAGGCGCGTGCGCAGGCGGAACTCGCCTCCTCTCAGAAGACCGAGTTCCTGGCGCGGGTCAGCCACGAGATCCGGACGCCGCTCAATGCCATTATCGGCTTCTCGGAACTGATGATGGACGAGAAGTTCGGATCGATCGGCAACGACCGCTACCGCGACTATCTGCGCGACATCAACCGTTCGGGCAATCACGTACTCGACCTCGTCAACGACCTGCTTGACATCTCCAAGATCGAGGCGGGCGAGCAGGAGATGAACTACGAGGCCGTGTCGCTCAACGACACGCTCGCCGAGACGGTCGCCCTGATGCAGCCGCAGGCGAACCGCGAGCGCGTCATCATCCGCTCCAGCTTCCCGTCGCGGCTGCCGGAAGTGGTGGCCGATCTCCGCAGCGTGCGCCAGATCGCGCTCAACCTTCTTTCCAACGCCATTCGCTATACGCAGGCCGGCGGCCAAGTGATCGTCTCGACCTCGTACGAGGCGAGCGGCGATATCGTCATGCGCGTGCGCGATACCGGCGTCGGCATGAGCCAGGCCGAGATCGAGCAGGCGATGAAGCCCTTCAAGCAGGTCAACGCGCTGAAGCGGCCGCGCGGCGACGGCACGGGGCTAGGCCTTCCCCTGACCAAGGCGATGGTGGAGGCGAACCGTGCCCGCTTCGCGATCTCCTCGGCGCCTGGTGAGGGCACGCTGGTCGAGGTCACGTTCCCGTCGACGCGGGTCTTGGCGGATTGATGTCGTCGCCGCAAGAAAAAGGCGCCTCCGAAGGCGCCTGAGAAGAAATGCTGTCACAATGGGGTATGGGGCCAATTCGGCTTCAGGGACGTTCCAACGCGGACTTATCCCCAAGTCACGGGGAACTATCGACATCAATTGTTAACAGAAACTTACCCGGCACCCGGAAAACTTACCAAACTGTTTCAGCTCCGAAATTGAGGTAAATTATCTGGAAGGAATTCATTAATGATAACACGGTCTCAGGCCCTCAATTCCGCGAGGTCCTTGTAGAGATCGAGCGCATCCGGATTAGCGAGCGCCTCCTTGTTTTTCACCGTGCGGCCGTGCACCACGTCGCGTACCGCGAGCTCCGTGATCTTGCCCGATTTGGTGCGCGGGATATCACGGATCGCGACGATCTTCGCCGGAACGTGCCGGGGGCTGGCGCCCGACCGTATCTTGGCCCGGATCCGCTGCTCGAGTTTCTTGTCCAGGACGATGCCTTCCGCCAGCCGCACGAACAGGACGACGCGCACGTCGCCCTCCCAGTCCTGGCCGATGCAGATGGCCTCGACGATTTCAGGCAATTGCTCGACCTGGTTGTAGATTTCCGCGGTGCCGATGCGCACGCCGCCGGGATTGAGCGTCGCATCCGACCGGCCATGGATGATCATGCCGCCATGCTTCGTCCATTCGGCGAAGTCGCCATGGCACCATATATTGTCGAAGCGCTCGAAATAGGCGCCGCGATATTTCGTGCCGTCCGGATCGTTCCAGAACTTGATCGGCATCGACGGAAAGGCCCGGGTGCAGACGAGCTCGCCCTTCTCGCCGGAGACGTGATGGCCATGCTCGTCCCAGACGTCGACAGCCATGCCGAGCGCCGGTCCCTGGATCTCGCCGATCCAAACCGGCTTGGTCGGAATGCCGCAGACGAAACAGGCGACGATGTCCGTGCCCCCCGACATCGAGGCCAGGTGCACGTCCTTCTTGATGCCCTCGTAGACGAATACGAAGCTGTCCGGCGACAGCGGCGAGCCGGTCGAGGAAATCAGCCGCACGCTCGACAGATCATGCGTGTCGATCGGCCTGAGGCCGGATTTGTGCAGGGCGTCGATGAATTTCGCCGAAGTGCCGAAATAGGTCATCTTCTCGTTATCGGCGAAATCGAAAAGTACGCGTCCGTCCGGGTAGAAGGGCGAACCGTCATAGAGGAGCAGCGTCGCACCGGAGGCCAGCGCCGAGACGAGCCAGTTCCACATCATCCAGCCGCAAGTGGTGAAATAGAAGAAGCGGTCGCCCTCGACCACCCCGCAATGCAGACGGTGCTCCTTGAGGTGCTGGATCAGCGTGCCACCGGCTGAGTGGACGATGCATTTTGGGACGCCGGTCGTGCCGGAGGAATAGAGGATATAGAGCGGGTGCGAGAAGGGCAGCCGCTCGAAGGTGACTTCAGCGGGCGTGAAACGCGACAGCGCGGCCGCCAGGACTTCGGCGCGCGGAGCCGCCTTCGCCGCCTCTTCGGCTGCGCCGAGATAATCGACGATGAAGGCTTTGCGCACGCTCGGCATGCCGGAAACCGCCGCAGCCACCTTTTCGCCAATGTCGATGCGCTTGCCGGCATACCAGTAGCCGTCCGCCGTGATGAAGAGTACGGGCTCGATCTGGCCGAACCGGTCGAGCACGCCCTGCACGCCGAAATCCGGCGAGCAGGACGACCAGATTGCGCCGAGCGAGGCGGCCGCGAGCATCGCGGCGACCGCTTCGGGCATGTTCGGCATCATGGCAGCGATGCGGTCGCCGGCCTTCACGCCTTCCGCCAGGAAGAGTTGCTGCATGCGCGACACCAGCGCATGCAGATCGTCCCAGGACAGACGTCTTGCCACCTTGTCCTCGCCGCGGAAGACGATGGCGTCGCCCGGTCCCTTCTTGCACAGAAGGTTCTCGGCGAAATTCAGTCTTGCGTCCGGGAAGAAGGAGGCTCCCGGCATCCTGTCGCCGTCGAGCAGCACGCGCTTGCCCTTGTCCCCTATGACGCCGCAATGGTCCCAAAAAAGGCTCCAGAAGGCCTCGCGGCTCTCGACGGACCATTTGTGCAGCCGGTCGTAGCCGCCGAGATCGCTGTTGCTCATCTCAGAAGCCGCCTTCATGAAGGCCGTCATCTGCGATGCAGCGATCGCGGCCGGCGAGGGGGACCAGAGCGGTGTTTCGGGCATGGCGAACCTCAACTCGACAGGGCGCGCCGGTTATGCATAGCAAAGGCGTCGAGAGCAATACGACGCCGCGGCCACAGGTGGCCTGTCGACTATTATTACATCCTGTTCGCAATCGTCATCGCCGGGCCACAATGACTTGAAATGGCATGACCGGCCCTTTAGCGCTGATGGGCGAAGGGACTGGGTCATATGCCGTTGATTACGGTCAGAAGGACAATCTGGGTGGCGCTAGCCGCGGTGTTCGCCGCCATCCTGCTGGCGGCCGCACTCCCCTTGATCGCCTCCACGCAGATCGTGCGCAACAGGATCGCCCAGGAAATGGGCGCGTGGAGCGGTTACCGGGTCATTCTCGGCCAGGCGCCGGAAATCCGCGTATGGCCGAATTTCCATGCGACACTCAACAATGTGACGCTGGCCGAATGGGGAACGGACGGCCGCTCTCCGGTCATCCGCGCGGAACGCGTCCAGATCGAACTTTCGGCCATAGAAGCGTTGCGCGGCGAGGTTGCCTTCTCCCGCGTGCGCATGTTCCGGCCGACCCTCTATGTCCAGCGGCGTGACGGCGGCCTCTACCTGCCGCCGGCGCCGAGCGGCGGACGCATCGCTCGTTCCATCCAGCTTGCCCGCGCCGCCGTCAAGGCTAATCCGGGCCACCCCGATTCCGCCGCGCTTGCGTCCGACCCCTTCGGCACGATCGAGTTCAGCGACGGCCGCATCGTCACCTCAGCCGGCGGAAAGGAGCGGGAATTGCTCACCGGGCTTTCCGGAACCGTAAGCTGGCCGGCGCTCGACAGGGCCGCGTCGCTCAATGCGACGGGCATCTGGCGGGGCGAGAACGCCACGCTCAACCTCTCCTCGGATCAGCCCCTCATCCTCTTTGCCGGTGGCAACGCGCCGCTGAATCTCGCCATCAAATCGGCTCCGCTCACGGTCTCCTTCGGCGGGACCGCAAATATTTCCGAGGGGGCCTTCGTCGACGGCACCGTCAAATTCTCTTCACCGTCTCTCAGGCGCACGCTGGAATGGTCGCATGCGAACATCCCCGGCGAGACGTCGATCGGTTCGATCTCCGTCGGCAGCAAGGTGAGCGGCAACGGCCAGCGGCTGAAGTTCGACCACGTCGAGATCGCGCTGGACGGCAATCCCGGCATCGGCGCGCTCGACGTTTCGCTTGGCAATGGCGTTCCGGGCATATCGGGCACGCTCGCTTTCGACAGCATCGACTTGAATTCGTTCCTTGCCGCGTTCACGCCTTTCGCCTCGCTCGAGGACGCCGGCACGAACGCCGCCTTGCAGAAGGGGCGTGTCAATGTCGACCTCAGGCTCTCGGCCGTGAAGGCGACCGCCGGGTCGGTGGCACTCGCCAATGTCGCGGCGACCGCACAGGTGAAGCAGGGGCTTGCCGTCTTCGACCTTTCCGGCGCCTCAGCATTCGGTGGCGATCTGCAGGCCGGCATGCGTATTGACCGCAAGCCCGACGGAAACCATGTCGAATTGCGCTTCCACGCCACCGACATGGATGGCGCTCAGATATCCAAGGCATTTGGCCTGACCACGCCGTTCCCGCAAGCGACCGCATCAGCCTCGTTGATGCTCAAGGGAATGGGCGGCGACTGGGAGACGGTCCTCGACACCGGCGAAGGACAGGTATCCGCATCCTTCGGCGCCGGCACGGTTCCCGGCATCGACCTTGCCGCCTTTATCAAGCGGACGAAGAGCGCCGGCTTCTTCCCGCTGAGCGCGGTGGCAAAGGGCACCCTCGCCATCGACCGCGCCGACCTGAAGGCCAACATATCGAACGGGGTGGCCACGCTCGACAAGGCGGAGGCGAAAAGCGGCGACCAGATCATCTCTTTCGCCGGCCTCGTGCCGTTCGTCGACCGCGGCCTGGCGCTCTCCGGAACGATCTATCCGGCCCCGAAACCGGCTCCGGCCGGAAAGGACGATGCCAAGGCGCAGGCGGGCGGTGCCCAACCCGCGCCGATAGTCGATCCGCGACCGACCGCGGCGTTCTTCGTCGGCGGCTCATGGAGCGCGCCATACATCTCGCCGGTCTATCCGTCGACGATGCCGGAATGAGAGCCCGCGGCCGGACGCGACGCTGCGACGGTGCTATTTCACAGTGATGCTCATGCCGCTCAGATCGGCATTGATCTGCAGCCCCACCTGTTCGCCGCTGAGTTCGAGGGTAGCGCCCTTGTCATTGGTCATGACGATCACCTGCGCGCCCTTGCCGATCGCGCCGCCGCCGCCCGCCGCACCGTAGACGCCGGTCACGTCGCTCGGGCGCCGTATATGCTTGACCCTGCCGTGGAAGTAGGTCTTGGACGCGCCGAAGACTAGGCCGGCCGAGATGCCGCCGACCGAAACCCGGTAGCGCCGTCCATGAAAGGTGAGCGTACCTTCGCCGCCCGCGCCGCCGATGAAGAAGCCCGCCTTGTAGACCGCGAAGCGGATGGTGCCGCTGTCGGCATGCGCCGCGGTGGAAACGGCAAGCGCCGCCGTCGCGATAGCCGCAACCGCTGCGGAACGAATCCGTGCTGAAAATGTCATGGTGTAACTCCTCCAGGTCACGGCCAGCCCGGCCGGCAGGGCCGACTCAATGTCGCGTCTCGATCTATAGCTGAAGCAGAACCGGGCCGCACCTGCCCGATGCGGCGAAGCGCTGGCCCGATCCAGGGAAGCCCTTAACACCGGAAGCGATGGGTCTATAGGACCTCGAAGACGAAGGCCTTCACCTGCACTTCCGGCTCGCCGACCGCGAAGGCACGGAAGGAGGGGCTCTCCTCGATCGGGCGCCAGCGCCGCGCCTCTTCCATCCTCGTGAACATCTCGCGGAAGCCGCCAGTTTCCAGCACGGTGTCACGCACGGTGAAGATGGCATGCCCCCCCGGTTGCGTAATGCGGCCGAGCTCGTCGAGGCTCGACGCCGGCGCATGGCCGTCCGTGAATACCCCGGTCGACAGGAAAGCACTGAAATGTCCATCCGGCCAAGGCAGCCGTCCGCCGAGGTCGGCCTGCTTTAGCACGCGGTAGGCATCGCGTCCCCTCGCCAGCCGAAGCATCTCGGCCGACATGTCGAGCCCCTCGATATTGTCGTAGCCGAGCGCCTTCAGATAGGGTCCGGACAGTCCGGTGCCGCAGCCTGCGTCGAGGATCGGGCCGTCGCCGCGCGGAACGTAGCGCGCCACCCAGGCGCCGATGAGAAAGGGAAGTCCGTAGCCGAGTTCCGCCGTCTCGCGGTCGTATTCATTCGCCCAGAGCGAATACGCGTCGTGCAGTTCCGCTTGCGATGAGGCTGAATAGACGAGATCGAGCGCCCGGCGCTTCTCGGTCGTCATTCGCATCGTTCCAGGCATGTCCCACCTGTCGTCGTTGACAGCGGCCTACTATCACGAAACCCTTAAACTATTGTGGCAAATCATGGCTAACGGCCGGAAACGCGCAAACAAAAAAGGCGCGGGAGTACCGCGCCCCGTTGCCGACCCTGTCGCCCGAAGCCTTATTCGGCGGCCGCGCTTTCGGCCTGAGCCGCCTTTTCCTTGGCTTCTTCCGCCGCCTTCTCGGTGGCGAGCGCCTCGGCGGCGGCCACCTTCTCGGCTTCCAGGCGCGCACGCTCCGCGTTCAACGCGTCACGTTCGGCGTCATTCAGCTTGCGGGCGCGCACGCCCGTGTTCTCGGTGATGCGCGCCGACTTGCCGCGACGGTCGCGCAAATAATAGAGCTTGGCGCGGCGGACCTTGCCGCGGCGGACGATCTCGACCGCTTCCACCAGGGGCGAATAGACGGGGAACACGCGCTCCACGCCCTCGCCGTAGGAAATCTTGCGGACGGTGAAATTCTCCTGGAAGCCGGAGCCGGAGCGGGCGATGCAGACGCCTTCATAGGCCTGCACGCGGGTGCGCGATCCTTCGGTGACTCGCACCTGGACGCGGAGGGTATCACCCGCCTGGAATTCCGGAAGCTTGCGCTTCTCGGATATCTTCTGGGCCTGCTCGGCCTCGAGCTGACGAATAAGATCCATGTCACAGCCTCAATTCGTTTCATGCCGGACGCACCGGTCATGGCCGCCTAGACGGTCAGGTTATTCTGAGGAAATCGCGGGCGACATACACAAAATGGATGGCCATGTCGAGGCATCCCCGACAACTTTTCGCGCAGAATGCCCCGCCATCGCCCGGCGGAAAAGGCGTTTGCATGGCAGCCCGCATGCGCTACACGGGATCGAGCAGCCCGCCTTCACGCCTCCCGGCCCTCATATCCAGGCATTGTCCGCGAAAATATGACATCCCTCTCAGCCTTCATGCTCTTCGTGGCCGGTTTCCTTTCCGGTGTCATCAACGCGGTGGCCGGCGGTGGCACCTTCATCACCTTTGGCGCACTGACGCTCATCGGAGTTCCTCCGATCTCGGCCAATGCCACCTCGTCGATCGCGCAGTTCCCAGGCTACATCACCTCCACCCTCGCCTACTGGACCGACATCAAGCGCATGTGGCGCGGGGCCCTTCTGCTCGCGGTGATCTCCATCATCGGCTCGCTCGCCGGCGCGCTCATCCTGCTGGCGCTCGATAACCCGTCCTTTCGCGCCGTCGTCCCCTGGCTGTTGTTGGCCGCGACCGCGATCTTCGCAGCCGGCCCATGGCTGAAGCCGTCGGGGGAGACGCATACGGAACGGCCGCTGGCCGGTGCGGTGGTGCAGTTCATCACCGCCATCTACGGCGGTTTCTTCGGCGCTGGCATGGGCATCATGATGCTGGCGACGCTCGGCCTTACCGAGGACGGGGACTACCATCGGCTGAACGCCCTGAAGAACATGCTGGCGATCGTCATCGCGGCGGTCGCGATAGTCGTCTTCGCCTCCGGCGGGGTCGTTGCCTGGCTGCCTGCGATCATCATGGTGCCGGCCGTGGCGCTCGGCGGCTATGCCGGAGTCTGGAGCGCCAAGCGCGTGCCGCAGATTGCCGTGCGGGTCTTTGTCATCGCCGTCGGACTGTTCCTTGCGGGATATTATTTCTCGAAAGGGTGATCGCCTTATTCGAGCAAATCCGGCCGCCGCGCCGCGGTGAGCCGCATCGCTTCCTCGCGCCGCCACGCCGCGATCCTCGCATGATTGCCGGAAAGCAGCACTTCCGGGATCGGCCGCCCCTCCCATTCCTGCGGTCGGGTGTAGTGCGGATGCTCAAGGAGCCCGTGCTCGAAGCTTTCCTCGACGCCGGAAAGCTCATTGCCCATGACGCCGGGGAGGACACGCACGATGGCGTCGAGCAGCACCATCGCCGCCGGTTCGCCGCCCGAAAGGATGTAGTCGCCGACCGACACCTCCTCCAGGCCCCTCGCCTCTATGACCCGCTGGTCGACGCCTTCGAAGCGCCCGCACACGATCGCGACCCCGGCCCCATCCGCAAGCTGCCGGACGCGCCGCTGGGTAAGCGGCATGCCGCGCGGGCTCATCAGCAGGCGCGGCCGGGCGTCGTCGCTCCGCGCCGCGTGGTCGATGGCGCTCGCCAGAACATCGGCCCGCATCACCATGCCGGCGCCGCCGCCGGCTGGCGTATCATCGACAGTGCGGTGACGGTCGGTCGCGAAATTCCGTATTTGCACCGTTTCCAGCGACCATTTCCCCTCGGCCAGCGCCTTGCCGGCACGCGACCGGCCGAGCGGACCGGGGAACATCTCCGGATAGAGGGTAAGCACCGTGGCCTGAAAGCTCATTGCCGCTCCGTCCCGCCTTTTTCCCGCGCGCCCGAATCACCGTCCTCGACGAGACCCGCCGCGACGGAATCCACTCGGATCAGGCCCCTGGCCGGCGCCACCTCGGGCACGGCCGCGCGTGTGAACGGGATCATGATCGACGGCCCGCCATCACGCCTCACCTCCAGGATGTCGCCTGCGCCGAAATTATGGATAGCCGAGACGGTGCCTATTTCCGTCCCGCTCTCGTCACGCACGGCGAGGCCGATCAGGTCGGTGTGATAAAACTCCTCCTCTTCTAGATCGGCCGGCAGCGCCGAGCGCTCGACGAACAGGGCTGTCCCGTTCAATGCTTCGGCGGCCTCGCGCGTTGCGATGCCCTTGAAGCGGACGATGGAAACTTCCTTTGCCGGGCGCGCCGAGGCCACCTCGAAGGCGCGGCCCGCCTCGTCGTGAAGCGG
>JBQCFA010000310.1:0-2080 GCA_051959695.1 Rhizobiaceae bacterium | reverse complement strand
AGCGCGTTGAGGGCCTTCGGCCGGTTTAGCGTGATCAGGCCGACCTTGCCGCGCGTTTCGGTCAATATCGTTTCATAGGGCATACCCGTCCTCCTCGGCTTCTCCCGATGCGCTTAGGTCGTGAACTCATAAATCTGGTCGAAATGGTGAGAGGTTGCCGGGCAGATGGACCTCATCCTGCGGACGCCGAAACGGCTGCGACCTGCCGCCTCGAACGGCTCGACCGGGGGAACGACCCCGATCTTCGCGCTTCTCCTTGCATCTCTTTGCCGTTTCAGGCGCCATTTCGATCACATTTATGAGTCCACGACCTAGCTAATGCTGGCAGGTCGGGCAATAGAAGGTTGAGCGGCCGGATTGAACGATGCGCTTGATGGTACCCTTGCAGCCGTCGCGATGGCAGGGCTCGCCTTCGCGTCCGTAGACGTCGAAGGAGTGCTGGAAATAGCCGAGCGACCCGTCGGCGTGCATGTAGTCCCTGAGCGAAGAGCCCCCCGCCGCGATCGCCGCGGCGATAACGGCCCGGATGGCCTCGGCGAGCCTGTCGACTCGCGCCGTCGACTTTCCCGGCGCGCCGGCGATCGAGCCGGCTTCGCGTTTGGGGGAAAGCCCCGCCCGCCAAAGCGCCTCGCAGACATAGATGTTGCCGAGGCCGGCGACCACGCGCTGGTCCATCAGAGCCGCCTTGAGCGGCGTCTTGCGCCCGCGCAGCAGTTCAGAGAGCAGCCGACCGTCGAGCGCGTTGCCCGTGGGTTCTACGCCGAGGCCGGAAAGAAGAGGGTGGCTGTCGAGTTCGCCGGGTTCCGCCAAAAGCATGAAGCCGAAGCGCCTCGGATCGTTGAACACCACGCTCGCCTTTTCGCTGCCACCGCGCGCTAGGTCGAAGCGAACATGGTCGTGGGCGATGTCCTTGGAGCGGGGATAGTGGAATTTCCCTTGTATATCCGCGCCGTCGCCGCTTTCGATCCGGAAGGAGCCGGACATGCCCATATGCGCTATCAGCGCCAGGCCGCCTTCTAGATGGACGATGAGGTATTTGGCTCTTCTGCCGAGTCCGGTGATGCGCCGCCCGGTGAGCCGTTCGGCGAAACGCGGCGGAAACGGGAAGCGCAGGTCGGGCCGACCGACATGGACGGCGTGGATAGTGGCGTTCTCCAGGACCGGCTCGAGGCCGCGTCGGACCGTTTCGACCTCCGGCAGCTCAGGCATTTCCGACCAGGGCGGCGTGGAAGGAGATGCCGTGCCGTCCGGCCGGGATGCCGAGATGTTCGGCGATCGTTTCGCCGATATCGGCGTAGGTCGCGCGGGCGCCGATGGAGGCATTTGCCAGCGCCGGCCCCGTCCCGATCACGGGGACCTGTTCGCGCGTATGGTCGGTGCCCCTCCAGGAGGGGTCGCAGCCATGGTCCGCGGTCAGGATCAGGAGGTCGCCTTCCTTCAGCCGCGCCAGGGCCTCCGGCAGCCGCCGGTCGAACGCCTCCAGCGCCGCGGCGTAGCCCGGAATGTCCCTGCGATGGCCGTAGAGCATGTCGAAATCGACGAAGTTCGCGAAAACGAGATCCCCTGCCTTCGCGTCGTCCATCGCGCCGAGCGCCGCGTCGAAGAGCGCCATGTTGCCGGCGCCCTTGCGCACCTCGCTGACCCCGCGATGCGCGAAGATGTCGCCGATCTTGCCGATGCCGATCACTCGCCTGCCGGCGCCGGCAAGGCGATCGAGCAGCGTCGGCTCGGGCGGTGGCACGGCGTAGTCGCGTCGGTTGGCGGTGCGCTCGAACGTGCCGCTGGTCTCGCCGAGGAAAGGACGCGCGATGACGCGGCCGATATTGAGCGGATCGACGAGCCGGCGGACGATGGCGCAGAGTTCATAGAGCCGCTCCAGGCCGAAATGCGTCTCGTGCGCCGCGATCTGGAAGACGGAATCGGCCGAGGTGTAGCAGATCGGCTTGCCTGAGCGGATATGCTCGTCTCCACGCCGGGCGATAATGTCGTTGCCCGACGCATGGCAATTGCCGAGGATTCCGGGTAGGGCGGCCTCGCGGATGATGGCTTCGGTCAGCTTCTCGGGAAAGGTCGGCGTCCT
>JBQCFA010000309.1:0-11883 GCA_051959695.1 Rhizobiaceae bacterium | reverse complement strand
TCTACTGAGCCAAATCATAATCCTTGTGTCGGGGGTTCGAATCCCTCCTCCGCTACCATCTCGATAGTGTGTACGGCCCCCCGGACGCATAGGTGACAGACCGCCTTGGACATGGGTGCCACCTCGTGCCGAACCGGTTGTCGATGGTCTGGCCGGCCGGATCGACAGTTGCGGGGTTATGCACATAGCGACGGCCCGACCCGCGGAACCGGCACCGGAAGTCCCCTGCCCTCATCTCCACCATTCCCGCCTGTGACGATCCAGTCTCGTGGCTCACGCCGCCTGAATCCGCTTCAAATCCGCCGATAGCCAATCGTCCCAGAAACCGTATTTGTTGAAAGTGCAGGCGGCGGCCCCCGCGCGCCAACACCGATAACGCCCGGAAATCGGCGCGGGAGGCGGCCTCCCGATCCTGCGAGCCAGCCGGCGCTCAAAGGCGCCCGTTCCCTCTCTCCGTCAGCGATCGACGACTTTCTCCACATGCCGTCGATGCCGTCACGGGGGACGCTTGACAGGCACAAATAACTTACTTACTGGTTAGTTAGTAATCGGAGAGGGATGCTGCATGTCGAGTGCGGGAACGTCGATATCGGAAGGCCTGCGGATTGGCGTCGACATCGGCGGCACCTTCACCGACCTGGTCCTGGCGCGTGACGACCGCACGCTCTTCGTCAGCAAGGTCTCCTCTACCCCCGCCGACCCCGGCGAAGCGGTGATCAACGGGCTGGCCGAGATGCTGTCGAGGCTTTCGATCGATCCGCGAAACGTCGCGGAGATCGTCCACGGCACCACCGTCGGATCGAACGCCATCCTGCAGCGCAAGGGAGCGAAGACCGCGCTCCTGACCACGAAGGGCTTCCGGGATGTGCTCGAGATCGGGCGCATTCGTACGCCCGACATGTTCAATCTCGCCTGGGAAAAGCCCGAGCCACTGGCTCCCCGCCGCTATCGGCGCGAGGTGAGCGAGAGGATCGCCGCGAACGGCTCGGTCATCGTGCCGCTCGACAGCAAGGAGGTGCTCACGGTCTGCCGGGACCTCGTCGCCGAGGGGATCGAGGCGATCGCGATCTGCTTCCTCAACAGTTACGTCAACCCGGCCCATGAAGCCGAGGCAGCCGCCGCGATCCGCGAGGCCTATCCCGACATACGCGTCACCGCCTCGCATGAGGTCCTGCCGGAGATCAAGGAATACGAGCGCACCAGCACGACCGTGGTGAACGCCTACCTGCTGCCGGAGATGCAGACCTATATCGACAGGCTGCGGGCCCGCATCGCCGAGCTCGGCATCCGCGCGCCGCTGCAGGTGGTGGCGTCCAACGGCGGCATGATGGGCGCAGGAATCGCCGCGCGCATGCCCGTTTTCGCCGTGGCCTCGGGCCCGGCGGGCGGCGTCACCGGCGCCGCCTCGCTCGCCGGCGGCTTCGACTATGGCGACCTGATCATCTTCGACATGGGCGGCACGACGGCAAAGGCGTCGATCGTCGAGAACGGCCAGGCCGCGCTCGTCACCGAATACGAGTTCCGCGACGGCATCTCCTCGCCGAGCCGCTTCATCAAGGGCGGCGGCTACATGCTGAAGGTGCCGGCCGTCGACATCGCCGAGGTCGGAGCCGGCGGTGGTTCCCTTGCCTCTATCGACGCCGGCGGCCTGCTCGTCGTCGGTCCGGCCTCCGCCGGCGCGGACCCGGGACCGGCCTGCTACGGCCGAGGCAACGACCGGCCGACCGTGACCGACGCCAATATGTGCCTTGGATACCTCAACCCCGAGGCGCTCGCCGGCGGCAGCCTCCGCGTCCATCGCGACAAGGCGGTCGAGGCCATTCGCCGCCATGTCGGCGTACCGCTCGGACTGTCGGCTGAGGAAGCGGCGCAGGGCGTGCGCCAGATCGCCAATGTCAGCATGGCGCGCGCCATCCGCTCGGTCACCGTCGAGCGCGGCCGTGATCCGCGCGACATGACGATCATCGCTTTCGGCGGCGGCGGTCCGCTCCATGCCGTCGATGTCGCCCGCATCCTTGGCGTGAAGCGCGTTATCGCTCCCATCCTGTCGGGCGTTTTCTCCGCCGCCGGCATGCTGACGGCGGACGTGGAGCACAATTTCGTTCGCGCCGCACAGCGCAAGCTCTCGGAGGTCGATGCCGGCTGGCTGTCCGCCAAGATCGGCGAACTCGAGGCGGAAGGCCGTGCGACGCTCGAGGAAGAGGGCTACGTCGAGGGCAACGTCGAACTGAAATTCGCCGCCGATCTCCGCTATCTCGGGCAATCGTCGGAGCTGACGATACCGTTCGACCCGTCGCGGTCGCTCGCCGACGAGCTCGCCGGGCTGGCCGAGCGCTTCTACCATGAATACCGCACCACCTACGGCTACTCGACCGACGAGCCGGCAGAGCTCGCGGCGCTGAGGCTCACGGCCGTCGGCAAGGCAGAGAGGCTTGCCTTTGCCGATGCGCGGGTCGACGCGGCCGCCATGCGCGGCGTTGCCGGCACCCGCATGGTGCATTTCGAACGCGGCCAGCCGGCCGTCGCCACCCGGCTGCTTTCCCGCGGCGACGTCTCCCGCGAACGGCAGGCCGGACCGGCGATCATCGAATCCTACGACACAACGATCGTAGTTCCGGCCGGGGCGACTTTCCATGCCGACGCGATCGGCAACATCATCATCGATCTTTGAGGAGGCGCGGAACAATGAACACGACCATCGATCCGATCACTTTCGCCGTCCTCAAGAACGCGATGGATTCCATCGTCGACGAGATCGCCTACACCGTGGTGCGGACCGCACGCTCCGAGATCGTCAAGGACGTGATGGACTATTCCGCGGCCCTATGCGACCGACACGGCCGCATGGTGGCGCAGGCCAAGACCATCGCGCTCCATCTCGGCGCCGTGCCCGAGGCGATGGCGGCGGTGCTGGAAAAATACGGCCACGATCTCAATCCCGGCGACGCCGTCATCCTCAACGATCCGTATCGCGGCGGCATGCACCTGCCCGACATCTTCATGTTCGTGCCGATCTTCCATGGCGGCGCACTGCAGGGCTTTTCCGTCGTCATCTGCCACCACACCGATGTCGGCGGCCGGGTCGCGGGATCGAACGCCAGCGATTCCACCGAGATCTACCAAGAGGGGCTGCGCATCCCCGTGATGAAGCTCTACGACCGTGGCGTCATCAACGAGACGCTCGCGGGTCTGATCGAGATCAACGTCCGCGTGCCCGACCGTGTGCTCGGCGACCTCTACGCGCAATACGCGGCCTGCCAGGTCGGCATCCGCGAGATCGGCAAGCTTTGTGACCGCTACGGCGCCGAGATGCTGCAGGACTACATGGCCGCCCTGCTCGACTATGCCGAAACCATGACGCGCGAAGAAATCCGCGGCTGGCCGAAGGGCACCTTCCGCTTCGTCGACCATATCGACGACGATGGAATGGGATCGGGCCCGATACCCATCGAGGTGGTGATCACCGTCGGCGAGGATTCGGTCGTCATCGACTACGCGAATTCCTCGCCGCAGGTGCGCGGCGCCATCAATGCGACACGCTCCTACACCAATTCCTGCACATATCTGAGCATCCGCTGCGCGCTCAAGGGCGACGTTCCCAACAACGCCGGCATCTTCCGCTGCCTCGATATCCGCGTGCCGGAGGGGACCGTCCTCAACCCGCTTTCGCCGGCCCCGGTCGCCGCCCGTGCGCTGACCGGCTACCGCATCTGCGACGCCATGTTCGGGGCGCTGGCCCAGATCGTGCCGGACCGCATACCGGCCGCCGGCGAAGGCGGCAACACCGTTGTCTGCATCGCCGGCCTGAAGCCAAACCGCGAACCGTTCATCATCGTCGACATGGTCTGCGGCGCCTGGGGAGGCCGGCCGGACAAGGACGGCGTCGAGGCCATCACCAACCCGTCGCAGAACCTTTCCAACACCCCGGTGGAGACGCTGGAGGCGCAGCATCCGGTGCGCGTCGAGGAATATGCGCTGATCGAGGACAGTTGCGGTGCCGGCCGCTATCGCGGCGGGCTCGGCGTCAGGCGCTCCTACCGCCTGCTGGCTGCGCAGGCCGAACTGCAGCTGCGTTCGGATCGCATGAAGTTCCAGCCCTACGGCCTCGACGGCGGCGAACCGGCGCGCGCCACGCGCAATTTCCTTGTGAGCGGCGGCAAAACGACGGATCTGCCGAGCAAGGTGACGATGTCGATCGAGGCTGATACGCGCATCGTCCATGAGCAGGCGGGCGCGGGAGGCTTCGGCGATCCCTTCGAGCGGGATCCCGAGCGTGTCGCCCACGACGTCTGGAACCACAAGATCAGCTCCGATTTCGCGCGCGCCCGGCATGGCGTGGTCGTGGACGGACCGACCGGCCGCCTGGACGTGCCCGCGACGGAAGCCTTGCGGCGGTCGCGTTCGGCCAGCGGCCTCGCGGCCGAATAGGAGAAGCCATTGTCGGTTCGCACCTCCAGGATCGCATTGCCGGCCGCATCAGCCCCGGCCAACATGCGCGAATCGAATGGTCCTGTCGGAGGAGCGTACATGGGTGCTGTCGCGAATGGCCCGAAACCACGGGCGAGGCCGGCTGGAGAAAGGTCGAAACGGGAGGCGGCCGAGACGCGGCTGTCCGGCGGTCGCCGCTGGCGCAATGCCGAACGGACGCGCGCGGAGCTTCTGGAGGTTGCCACCGACGAGTTTTCGGAAAAGGGCTATGCCGGCGCGCGGGTAGAGGAGATCGTCCAGCGCTGCGGCGTCACGAAAGCCGTGCTCTACCACTATTTCGAGAGCAAGGAGCAGCTCTTCGTCGCGGTGATGGAACTTGCATACGCGCGCATGAGAAAGCGCCAGAACGAGTGGAGCTTCGCCGAACTCGACCCCGAGGAAGCGATGGCCAAGCTCACCATCTACACTTTCGAGCATTTTCGCGACGAACCGCAGGTCATCCGGCTCCTCAACTCCGAGAACCTCTACAAGGCCAGGCATATCAAGATGTCGGGAAAGATCCCCGATCTCTACAACCCTCTCATCTCGGCCATCAGCGACGCGCTCGCCAAGGGGCGAGAGATGGGTCGCTTCCGGGCCGACGTGGACCCGGTGGACCTCTACATCACCATTTCCGGACTGAGCTATTTCTACCTCTCCAATCAATACACCCTTGGCTACGTGCTGCGTCAGGACCTGATGGAAAGCGGGCGCCTCGAGCAGCGCCAGAAGCACATGGTCGACGTGGTGTTGGGATATCTGCGCGCTTGAGGAGGCCGCGGGACTGAGCCGTCGGAATCGACGGAAAGGCAACGACAAAAGAACCAGAGGAGAACGACGTGAAGATGTTTCCAGCACTAAGAGCCATTCTTGCGGGCGCGGCATTGGCGGCCTGCGCGACGGCGGCAAGCGCCGCCGACAAACTGACGGTGCGCATGGACTTCATTCCATGGGGCACACACGCCGCCATGCACCTTGCCCAGGTGAAAGGATGGTTCAAGGATGCCGGCCTGGACGTCGATATCCAGGACGGTTCCGGTTCGGCCAATACAATCCAGCTCGTCGCGGCGGGCCAGGTCGATGTCGGCCAGGTGCAGCTCGGCGTCATGGCGGTCGCCAAGGAACAGGGCGCGGACCTGACCTCTATCGCCGACTGGTTCCGCAAGAGCGATCTGGCCGTGCTCGTGGACAAGGATTCCGGCATCAAGACCGGCGCCGATCTCAAGGGCAAGAGCATCGTCAATTTCAACGGAAGCCCGTGGTCGCCTTATATCCCGAGCTACCTCAAGGCGATCGGCCTCAGCGAGGATGACGTCAATATCGTCGCCGTCGCGCCCGCCGCCCTGATGTCTACCTACACGGCGAAGCAGGCAGACGCCGTCATGACGACGGCTCCCTTCGGCCTGCCCGTTATCGAGGCCTCGCGTCCGTCTCGCGCCATTCTCATGGCCGATGCCGGGATTTCCTTCCCGAGCTACGGGCTCATCGTTCGCAACGAGACGCTTGCAGCCAAGAAGGACGCGCTGAAGAAGCTTGTCCAGATCGAGGTCAAGGCCTGGAACTACATCTACGACGGCCATATCGACGAGGGCGTCAAGGCCATCATGGCGGATCGCCCGGGAATGAAGCTCAATCCGAAAGTCCTGACCGGGCAGATTGAACTCTACAAGGGTTTCATCTTCACGCCGGCAAGCGAGGGCAAGCCCTTCGGCGTGCAGACCGAGGCCGACTGGGCCAAGGCGCTTGCGGACATGCAGAAGGCCGGCATCGTGTCTGCCAAGCGCGATCCCAAGGACTACTTCACCAACGAATTGGTGGCGCCATGATGCACGCGGCGGCAATCGTCGAGAGGCTGGACACCGTCCGGCCTCTCGTTCAGATCGACAATGTCGGCGTTACCTATGCTTCCTCCCGCGGTCGTGTAGAGGCGTTGAGGGATGTCGGTCTGGACATCAAGGACGGGGAATTCGTCAGCATCCTCGGACCGAGCGGGTGCGGAAAGTCCACCCTGCTCAAGCTCGTCGCCGGGCTGGAGCGCCCGACGACAGGACAGGTGAAAGTCGGCGGCAAGGTTCTTTCCGGGCCTCCGGAAGGGCTGGGCATCGTGCTTCAGCGCGACGTGCTGCTCGACTGGCGCACCGTCCTCGACAATGTCCTTCTCGTAGCCGAGTTCCAGAAGCGCGACCTGAAAGCCCTGCGGCCGGTCGCCCACACGATACTGCAACGCTTCGGGCTAGACGGGTTCGCGGATCGTCATCCGTGGGAACTTTCGGGCGGCATGCGCCAGCGCGCTTCGATCTGCAGGGCGCTGCTCACCGATCCGAGCCTTCTCCTCATGGACGAACCGTTCGGCGCGCTCGACGCGATGACGCGGGACGATTTGAACCTGGAACTGGCGCGCCTCTGGCAGGAGGCGCGCACGACGGTGCTGTTCATTACCCACAGCATCGCCGAGGCGGTCTTCCTGTCGGACCGCATCGCGGTGATGTCGCGCAATCCGGGCCGGATCGTCGAGATCATCGATGTCGACCTGCCGCGCCCGCGTTCGCTCGCCTCGCGGGAGAGCAGCGCTTTCACCGCATACACCAGAAGAATCCGGACGATCTTCACGCAGCTTGGCGTTCTCAAGGAGGGTTGAGGCATGAAGTTCCTGAAGAAGGGAGAAGAAAGCCTCCGCATCGCCGCAACCTTCATCGTCACCCTGCTCATATGGGAGGCGGCGGTGCGGCTCTTCCATGTCCGGCCATTCGTTCTGCCGGCGCCGAGCGCCATCTTTTCGGAATTCCTTGCCACGCCCGCCTATCTGGCGAAGAACGCGCTCTATACGCTCTACAGCACCTTCTTCGGCTTCGCGCTGGCGGTGATCATAGGCTTCATCCTCGCCGTCGCGATCGTCCATTCGCGTTTTCTGGAACGTACGCTCTACCCCTACCTCATCCTGCTCAACAGCATTCCGAAGGTCGCGCTGGCGCCTTTGTTTGTGATGTGGCTGGGCGTCGGCATCGAGCCCAAGATCGCGATCGCCTTGATGATCGCCGTGTTTTCGATCGTCATCGATACCATCCTCGGCCTGCGCAGCGTCGATCCCGACATGCTGAGCCTGGCAAAGGCTTCGCGCGCATCGCAATGGCATATCCTGTTCAAGATAAGGCTGCCGAACGCCCTGCCGAGCATGTTCGCCGGGATGAAGGTAGGCATCGCCTTCGCGCTGGTGGGCGCCATTGTAGGAGAATTCGTCGCCGGTCAGGTCGGGCTCGGCGCGATGATCATGCAGGCGCAGGGATCGTTCGACAGCGCCCGCGCCTTCGCAGCCATCATACTGCTGGCCGTCATGGGGACGGTGCTCTTCTATCTCGTCGAACTCGCGGAACGGCTCTGCCTTCCCTGGCACACGTCCCAGCGTGGCCAGAAGGGCTCGAGCGTCCTGGTTCATATCTGAGCAGTCGAGGCAAAATGGCGATTGAGGTCCTGAACTATCCGCTGTCACCCTGCGGCGAGAAGGTACGTTTTGCGCTGGCCGAGAAGGGCTTGCCGTTCGTCGACCATCACGTGGACCTTGGATCGAAGGAAAACCTGCACCCCCAGTTCCTCCGCCTCAACCCGAGGGGCCTGGTGCCTGTCCTTCTCGACGATGACGTGGTTGTCTCCGATTCGACCGTGATCCTCGAATATATCGAGGATCGCTGGCCGGACGCCCCCTTGCGCCCGGACAGCCCCATCGAACGCGCAAGGATGCGCCGGTGGACCAAGCATGTGGACGAGGTGTTGCACCCGGCATGGCCGGGCATTGCCTGGCCCATCCTCGTGCGCCCGAGATGGCTTGCAAAGACGTCGGACGAGGTCGAGGCGATGCTTGCCGCGTTGCTGGACGAGAAACGCAGGGAGCGCCAGCGGCGGCTGTTCGAACTCGGCCTGGACTCGCCCGAATTCCAGGCCAGCATGTCGGTCTTCCTGAACACCTGCCGGGACATGGACGAGGCGCTGGAGCCGTCCGAATGGCTTGCCGGCCCTACGTACAGCCTCGCCGACATCGCCCTCTTGCCGTATTTCGTGGCGATGCAGGTCTTCGGCTTCGAGGAGGTCTTCCGGCCTTTCGAAAATGTGCGGCGCTGGTATGCCGACGCCTGCGCCCGGCCCTGCTTCGGCGGCCACCCGCGCACCATGCTGCCGGCTTCGCGGCTTGCCGAAATCAGTGCGCTGGATGCGGGCGCGGCGCTTCGCCGGCCGAACGGCAAGGCGGACCACTCGTCGATTACACCCATCTCGCAGTGAAGCGGATATGCCGCGATAGCGCCTGAACGTCAGCCGTCCACTTGCCGGCTGAATGCAAGCCGGATTGCCGCCGCGGAATTTAGTCTTTTTCGCAATTTACATCGCTCAGGCGGAAGCCTGAATGTCTTCGCGTCGAGACACGGATTGCCGCTCGAGCCGGCCCTCTTCTTCCATCAGCTTCCGCTCGACAATCTTCAGCACGGAGGTCCAGAGCAACTGGACGGACTGCGCCGCCTTAACCGCCGCCGGATCTGCGTGCCGCAGCCTCATCTCGATAAGCAACTGATCGGTCGCCAGCGAATGACGCATCAGGATCTGGGCCAGGCACCGCACATGACGGCGCCGGATCGCGGGATGCTGGAGGGCCGCGGGAACCCTGTCGGCCATCCTCGACGCGAACGCGCCATGCATCATCAACGTCGCCGACAGATCCACCATTTCCAAGCTTCCCTTTGCAAGACCTGCTGCAAACTCGGAAATTGCCGTTTTGTTCCGTAACGCGGGATCGATGAAGGAAAGCTGGACCCCGCGCCTTCGCCCCAGAACTGCGAACCTGTCTACGGCCTCAGACGCGCCAGTTCATCCGCATCCGCACCCATGCGGACCGCGATCTCGCGTATATCGTAAAAATCGGTTGCGGCGACTTGCCTGGCCTGAAACCATGCATCCATCGACGGGGACGAACCAACGGCGGTCGATCCGACGAAATTGGGAGGCTCGACAGCGTCGTCCACCTCTGCTTCCTTGAGGATCTGGGGGATCAATGTTTCGAATCGGGTCGGTCTTCTCGGCATCGTGAACCGCAAACCTTCCAGCCCCCCACTGGTTCCCGACCGTTGGATCACAATTGAGGCTTAAAATTGATAGAGACGAACGAGCGGCAGGGACCTACCCGCGAAAAGATGTTTCCTCGCGATGCGTTCCTTGCCCATCGTCCGCGCTCCTGGTGGGCGTCCTGATCTCCATGTCCAAGGCGCCCCCGCGCAACGCCCGATCTTCACTGCGGGGTTTTGTGATCGGTATGACGCCGTGACTGCCGTCGAGGCCAAGAAATGATGAACTGGTTCCGCTATCTGTTGCCGCGTGAAGACAAGTTCTTCGACTTGTTCAACCGGCATTCGGCACTGCTTGTCCAGGGCGCGGAGGCGCTCCAGCAACTGCTCGAGGGCGGAGAGAACGTCGAACTGCATTGCCGACGGATCGTCGAATTGGAGAATGAGGCAGACGCGGTCACCCAGGAGGTTCTGCTGGCCGTCCGGCGCAGCTTCATCACGCCCTTCGACCGCGGCGACATCAAGGATCTTATCCAGTCGATGGATGACGCCATCGACATGATGCACAAGGCCGTTAAGACGGTGACGCTTTTCGAGCGGCGACATTTCGAACCGCAGATGCGGGAGATGGGCGCGCTCACGGTCCAGGCGGCCAAGGTGACGGCCAAGGCCATCCCGCTCTTGCAGAATATTGCCGCCAATTCCGCCCAGGTGAGCGCCCTCGCCCAGGAAGTCATGAAGCTGGAAGAGCGCGCCGACCAACTGCACGAAGAGGGTCTGAAGGCGCTCTTCCGGACGGAGGGCCCCGCCAATCCGATGGCCTACATCATCGGCAGCGAAATCTATTCCGAGCTGGAACGCGTGATGGACCGTTTCGAGGATGTCGCCAACGAGATCAGCGGCGTCATGATCGAGAACGTCTAGGCCGTGGCCGATCTCGCCTTTCCGCTCCTGGTGGGGCTTATCGCGGTCGCGCTCCTGTTCGATTTCCTGAACGGACTCCACGATGCCGCGAACTCGATCGCCACGATCGTATCGACGCGCGTGCTGCGGCCCCAATACGCCGTGGCGTGGGCCGCCTTCTTCAACATGATCGCCTTTCTGGTCTTCGGCCTTCATGTTGCCCGCACCCTCGGCACTGGCATCATCGATGCGAACCTCGTCGACGCCCAGGTGATCTTCGCCGCACTTTGCGGCGCCATCGTCTGGAACGTCGTGACGTGGATCTACGGCATTCCCTCGAGCAGTTCCCACGCGCTCGTCGGCGGCCTGGTCGGTGCCGGCCTGGCCAAGTCCGGCTTCCATGCGATCGTCTGGAGCGGCGTTTTGAAGACGGCTGCCGGCATCGTGCTGTCGCCCTTCACAGGCTTCGTGCTGGCGTTGCTGCTGGTGCTGATCGTCTCCTGGCTGTTCGTGCGGCAGACGCCATTCGCCGTCGACCGCACGTTCCGCATCCTGCAGTTCTTCTCCGCTTCTCTCTATTCTCTCGGCCATGGCGGCAACGACGCACAGAAGACGATGGGCATCATCGCGGCGCTGCTCTATTCGCAGGGAATGCTCGGTGACCAGTTCTACGTGCCGCTGTGGGTCGTGCTGTCCTGCCAGTCGATGCTCGCGCTGGGCACGCTGCTCGGTGGATGGCGGATCGTCCACACGATGGGATCGAAAATCACCCGGCTCAACCCGATGCAGGGCTTCTGTGCCGAGACGGGCGGCGCTCTTACGCTCTTCGGCGCGACCTGGCTCGGCATACCGGTCTCCACCACCCACACCATAACCGGAGCCATTGTCGGCGTCGGGGCGGCCCGCCGCGTATCGGCGGTGCGCTGGGGCGTTGCCAGCAACATCGTCGTGGCATGGGTGGTCACGTTGCCGGTGTCGGGCCTGATCGCGGCGCTCGCCTACTACGCCGCCGGCCTGTTGGCCTGACATTCCGGCCTTGAATTCATCGGACTTTTTGTTCAGGAGGAGGTCCCGAGAACAATAGCCAGCTAACTGAATCGGGATGGGATGAAGGCAAAGAAGGCAAAAACGAAAGCCCGGAAAGGGCAGCGGCTGAAGCAGGTAGGCGCCCTTCCCTTTCGTCGCGAAGCGGACGGCGAATTGCGGTTCCTGCTGCTCACCTCCAGGGGTACGAAGCGCTTCATCATCCCCAAGGGCTGGCAGATGAAAAAGCTGTCCGACGCGAATGCGGCGGCGGAGGAAGCGCGGCAGGAGGCAGGTGTGGTCGGCGTCGTGGCGGACAAGCCGATCGGCAGCTACTTCTACTGGAAGCGCCTGAAGCGCGTTTTCGTGCCCATCACCGTCGACGTCTATCCGCTGGAGGTCCAGGAGGAATTGCGCAACTGGAAGGAGCGCGGACAGCGCGCTC
>JBQCFA010000308.1:0-4119 GCA_051959695.1 Rhizobiaceae bacterium | reverse complement strand
ACGAGGTTTTCGCGATCATGGCCAGGTCGCTGGTCGAGCAGTTGAGATCCGAGGGAGCGGTATTCTATCCCTGGAAGACGCCGGGATCGCTGGCGGATAGAGTAGGCGACGACGAGACGCTGTGCCGCTTCGTCACCAGCTTCGCCACCACGCCGGAGGAGATCGACCGCTTCGGCACCCGGATCACATCCAAGGCCGCGTGAACGCTCGACCTTATCGCAAGCAGGATTGGAACGCAGTATGAAATATACCAAGCTCGGCACGACCGGCCTCGACATCTCGCGCCTTTGCCTCGGATGCATGACTTTCGGCATTCCGGATCGCGGCAGCCACGAATGGACGCTCGACGAAGAGAAAAGCCGTCCCATCATCCGCAAGGCCATTGAAGCGGGGATCAACTTCTTCGACACCGCCAATGTCTATTCCGACGGGACCTCGGAGGAGATCGTCGGCCGTGCGCTGAAAGAATTCGGCCGACGCGAGGAACTGGTCGTCGCCACGAAGGTGAACGGGCGCATGCACAAGGGCCCCAACGGCGCGGGCTTGAGCCGCAAGGCGATCCTCCAGGAGATCGACGCCAGCCTGAAGCGGCTTGGCATGGACTATGTCGATCTTTACCAGATCCACCGTTTCGATCCGGACACGCCGATCGAGGAGACGCTGGAGGCCCTGCACGACGTCGTCAGGGCCGGCAAGGCCCGCTACATCGGCGCCTCGTCCATGTATGCCTGGCAGTTCGCGACCATGCTGCACGTGTCCGAGGCCAATGGTTGGACGCGCTTCGCGACGATGCAGGACTACGTCAACCTGCTTTACCGCGAGGAAGAACGGGAAATGCTGCCGTTGTGCGCGGCGGAAGGGATCGGCGTCATACCCTGGAGTCCGCTGGCGCGCGGCCGTTTGACGCGCGACTGGGACGAGGCCACGCATCGGTCGGAAACCGACAAATTCGGCACCACGCTGTATGAACACACGGCGACGGCCGATCGAAAGGTCGTGGAGGCGGTGACTTCCGTCGCAGCCAGGAAGTCCGTTCCGCGCGCCCAGGTCGCACTGGCATGGGTGTTGGCGAAACCCGAAGTCTCGGCGCCGATCGTCGGCGCCTCGAAGCCGCAGCATCTGGACGACGCCATTGCCGCCCTCGAGCTCGATCTTTCCGGGGAAGAAATCGCCGAACTCGAAGCGCCTTACGTCCCGCATGCGGTCGTGGGATAGTGATAAGGACGCCTCGGGCAGGAATCGCGATTCTTGACGGGTGAACGGATAGCCAAAAGCAAAGCGGCGCCTCGCGGCGCCGCTCGCCAACTGCCTTCAATTCGCCGGCTTTAGGCGGCTTTGGCCTCGATCTGCGCGCCCTTCTTCTCGCCAGAGCCGGAAATCGCGATCTTTCGCGGCTTCAGCTCCTCGGGGATGTTGCGCTTCAGGTCGATGTGAAGCAGGCCGTGCTTCAGCTCGGCGCCGGTCACCTCGACATGGTCGGCAAGCTGAAAGCGTCGCTCGAAGGCGCGGCTGGCAATGCCGCGATAGAGCAGCTCGGCGTTGTCGCCACTCTCCTCTTCGGCCTTCTCACCCTTGATGGTCAGCACGTTGCGATGCGCCTCGAGCGAGATCTCCTTCTCGGAGAAGCCGGCCACCGCCATCGAAATGCGGTAGGCGTCGTCGCCGGTGCGCTCGATGTTGTAGGGCGGGTAGGTCTGCGCACCTTCCGGCGTCGCAAGCGAGTCGAGCATCGAGAAGAGGCGGTCGAAGCCGACGGTCGAACGATAGAACGGGGAAAAATCAACGTGACGCATGGTCTGTTCTCCTTTGAGCAACACTGTTTTGCGTGTTGGACGGTCGTGAAGCCCTGATTGGCGCTTCCATTCGTCCAGCGACCCCTTCTGGCGGTCGCGCAAGTGATTTGGGTGGCCGAAAGGCCGATTTCAAGGAGCTTTCGACGCTCAGGGGCGCCTTCTCGAAAAGATCAATATGAACGGGAAATGAACCGCGGCTTCGGACGGCGTTCAGAGCACTTTTCCTAAGATGTGGCCGAAATCGCAGGAATGGCCCGATCACCAGATGTCCGGGCAATGAGAATGCCGGCCGGGTGCAACGTCCCTTCCACCCGGTCCGTCAGGAGCCGGAAGCTGCCTTGGCGGCACTTCCGGCTTTTCCTTCTTCGCTCCCGGCGGCTTTGCTTTTGCCGGCAATGCGCTTTAAGCAAAAGTCCAACGATCATCTCCCGCCACGGCGCGCATGACGGACCTGCTTTTCGACAGCCCCGACAACCCGCTGCCCGGCAACACCGAGGCCGGCACTTTCCAGACGCGCGACGGCAAGCGGATACGCTACGCACTCTTTGGCGCTACGGGCAGGCCGCTGCGGGGCACGGTGATCCTGCTGCAGGGCCGCAACGAATGCATCGAGAAATATTTCGAGACGATCGGCGACCTGCAGAAAGCAGGCCTCGGCGTCGCCACGCTGGACTGGCGCGGGCAGGGCGGGTCGCAACGCCTGTTGCGCAATCGGCGGCGAGGCCATGTCCGGCACTTCGCGGACTATGTCGCCGATCTGGAACAGTTCTACAGGGATATCGTGCTGCCTGACTGCCGGCTGCCGCTCTTCGTGCTGGCGCATTCGACAGGAGCGCTGATCGCGCTTCTCGCGGCGCCCTCCCTGGTCAACCAGGTCCAGCGCATGGTCCTTAGCGCGCCGCTGTTCACGATCGCGGGCCTTCCTTTCTCGATGCGCTTTCTCAGGCGCCTAACGGGCGGGCTCAGAACGCTTGGCGCGGGAACGGCTCGGCTCGGCGGAAAGAGGAACGAGGGCCTGCCGGCCTTCGAAGGCAACGTGCTGACCAGCGATCGGGAGCGTTTCCGCCGCAACGTCGCGATCTACGAACGCCATCCGGAACTGGCGCTCGGCCAGCCCTCGGTCGCCTGGCTGAACGCCGCTTGCAAGGCGGCGGCGATGGCGACGGACAGCGAGTTCCTCGCCAAAATCCGTATTCCGGTTCTTTTCGTTGCCGCCGGTGCCGACAAGGTCGTCTCGACGGCGGCGATCGAGGACTGCGCGCGACGGATGCGTTCGGCGTCGCTTCTGACGATCGACGGCGCGCAGCACGAGATGCTGCAGGAGGCTGATGCCTATCGCGAGCAGATCCTGGCCGCGGCGAAGGCGTTCATGCTGGGTGAAGTTCCGGCATCGTCCTGACTGGTGGTCCAATTCCGACATTTGCGTCCCCTTTGTGCAGCGCACTCGGGCAAATGTCGGATCAAAGGACCACTAGCAATTAAAGCTCCACTAGGGAGGATGCCGGCTGCGCGGTCAGCCCTGCAGAACCTTGCGCGCCGCGGCGTGCAGTTGCGGCGTGGCGGCGGCGACGATGTCGCCGCCTTTTTCGGCCGGGCCGCCGTCCCACGCCGTGATCACGCCGCCAGCCATTTCGATGATCGGCACGAGCGCCACGATGTCGTAGGGTTGAAGGCCGGTTTCGACGACGAGATCGATGTTGCCGGCGGCGAGCATGGCGTAGGCGTAGCAATCGGTTCCGTAGCGCGCCAGCCGCACGCGGCTCTCCAGTTCGTCGTAAATCTGTCTTTGCCGGCCGGCGAACAAGGCCGGCGTCGTCGTACAGAGCGTGGCGTCGGCAAGCGTTACCGTCGGGCGCGTCGCGAGTTGACGGGCGCCGCCGGGGCCCTCGTAGGACGAAATGCCGTCCGCGGCGAAGAAGAATTCACCCGTGAAGGGTTGCGACATCATGCCGGAGATGGCGTCGCCATCCTTCGTCAAGCCGACCAAAGTGCCCCAGAGCGGCAGCCCGGAGATGAAGGAGCGCGTGCCGTCGATCGGGTCGATGATCCAGCAGAGCGGGCTCCCTTCGTTCTCGATGCCGTGCTCTTCGCCGATGATGCCGTGTCCGGGGAACTCCTCGCGGATGAGGCGGCGGATCGCCTGCTCGGCCTCGCGGTCGGCTTCGGTGACGGGATCGAAGCCAGTGGTGTATTTGTTGGCGACGGCGCCGTTGCGGCGGAAACGCGGCAAGGTTTCCGCTGCCGCCACCTCGGCGATCCGGCGCATGAAGGCGGCCGTGGGGACCATGAAAGCATCCTTGGATTTTCAGGCGTCGCCGCACCGATA
>JBQCFA010000307.1:0-5468 GCA_051959695.1 Rhizobiaceae bacterium | reverse complement strand
CGCCGTGCCGCCGGAAATGCTCGCCGGCGGCGACCACTACGCCCTGGAGGTCAAGGGCGATTCGATGATCGAGGCCGGTATTCTCGACGGGGACACGGTCATCATCCGCAACGCCAATACGGCCAGTCCGGGCGAGATCGTGGTGGCGCTCGTCGACGAGGAGGAAGCCACGCTCAAGCGGTTTCGGCGCAAGGGCGCCTCGGTCGCGCTCGAAGCGGCCAACCCCGCCTACGAGACGCGCATCTTCGGGCCAGACCGCATCGAGATACAGGGCAGGCTTGTCGGGCTGATCCGGCGTTACTGAGCGGGATCGGCGCTCGGCTTCTCGGCCCTGTGCGGATCGCTTCCACTGCGGGCGGGGCGCGGGCGGCGCCGGTAGGGCGGAAGCCCTCGCGCGTCCCGCGAATAGGCGCGCTGCATATGCCATGGCCGGTAGGGCTTGCCGATCGAATACTGCACGATCGGCGCAAAACCGTTGGCGGTGTGCCGGAAGCTCACGGCGGCCGCCCCGTAGCGCGCCAGGTCGCGCTTGGTGACGATGGCCGGACCGCCGGCGCCGCAGGGATCGGCGGCGGTCGCGTCATCGATCACGATGATGGTGGCGACGGCGCAGGCCTCGCTTGCCGCCGCCTCGGAATCAGCATGGGCCACGACCACGCCTTCGGCGTTCCATGCAATGCAAAGCGTTTTGGTACAGGAAAACGGCACTTCCGGCGCCGCCGTGGGCATGGCGGATTCCGCCTCGCGGCCCGGCTTGATGACCGCGCGCGCCATCATCGCGCGTGACCAGTCCTCCATGGTGAAAGCGTTCGGCCGGTTGCGATTGACGGCCACGCTACCGTCGGAAAGCTTCAGCGCGACGAGCCTTGCATCTTCGGAAATAAAAAGTTCGGGCGTGGGTCGCCGCGCGATGAGTGCGATGCCGACGACGAGAAAGGGCAGTGCTGCGATCCTGAGCCACGTGGTCGCGAGCGTCAGTATGACCAGCGCCACGGCAAGAAGCATCACCGCGGGGCCAGGCACTATGCCGATGGCGTCAAAAGGCGAGTGCTTGGAGAGCGCCACCGCGATCGAGGTGAAAAGATCGATGCCCTTGCCCATGATGGCGAAAGCCGGCCCATCCAGCCCGAACGGCACGAGAACCAGACCGAGCACCATGAAGGGCATGACGATTGCGGAGATGACCGGCATGGTCGCGAGGTTCGCGACGAGGCCAAGCGGCGACACCCGCTGGAAATGCCACGCGGCGAAAAGCGCCGTCGCCGTGCCGGCGATCAACGAGGTCGCGGCAAGGCCGATGAAATGCCGCAGCGCCGCCTTCCCGCCACGGGCGAGATAGGAAGACGACTGCTCCGGCGGCAGCGACCGCCGCGGCCTGCGTTGCCGCCATTCGGCCCAGGCGGCATAACCGCTGATGAGTGCAGCCGTCGCGGCGAACGACATCTGAAAGCTCGGGCCGACGATTTCGTGAGGCGCGATCAGGATGACGGCGAGCGCGGCGAGCGCGAAATTGCGCATGCTGATCGCGGCACGGTCGAAAAGCACAGCGACCAGCATGATCGCGAGCATGATGTAGCTTCGCTGGCTGGCGACGCCTGCTCCCGATATCAGGAGATAGAAGGTCAGCGCGGCAAGCGCGATGACGGCAGCGTACTTTTTTGCCGGATGGCGCGAAGCAAAGCCCGGGAAAAACGCGAAGCAGAGCCGCAGGAAGACGAGGACGATGCCGGCCACAAGCGCCATGTGTAGCCCCGAGATCGAAAGCACATGCGCAAGTCCGGTGATGCGCAGTGCTTCGTTCACGTCGTCCGGAATGCCGGACTCCACGCCCGCGACGAGCGCCGCGCCGATCTCGCCGCTCGGTCCGGGAACGGCGGCGCGCACCCGGTCGGCAAGCGCATTGCGCAGTCTGGCAATGCCGGCGGCCAGCCGCTCGCGCAAGGTGGCCGGCTGCTTCAGCGCGACGTATTCTGGATTGGTCAGGAAGAAGCCGCTCGCCCCGATCCCCTGGAAATAGCTTCTGAATGAGAAATCGTAGCTCGACGGCCGGAGCGGGCCGCTCGGCGGGAACAGGTGGACAACGCCGCTGACGCCGGATCCGGGTTGCATGCCGGCTGGAATTTTGCGGGCGCTCACCCGTATGCGCTCCGGCGCGTAGCGCAGGTGCGGCCGGGAGGTCGAAAGGAGGTCGACGGTGAGCCGCACGCGCCCGGTCGACTGATGTTCGATCGTCGCCACCCTGCCGACGATGCGCGTGCTGATATCGGCGCCGAGCATTGATGTCGACGCGCGCCAGGTTTCGAATTTCGCGGCAAGCACACCCGCGACCACCAGGAGGGCAGCCAGCAGCAAGATGCGAAGCAGGAACTTCGATTGCGCCAACAGCCATGCGGTCACCAGCGCCGCCGCGCTCGACAGGAGCGGAGCGAAAGCCGGCTCCCAGGGGATGTAGAAATAGATAAGCACGCCTGTAGACAGACATACGGGAACGAAGAGAAAGGCCGTGCCCCTTTCCCATTCGCTGGCCGCTGCCTTCGTGAGTGCGTGCCAAAGGCGTTCGCTTGCCCGGCGCCGTGGCCCCTCCAGTGCACTTGGCAAGAGAGGCCGTTTCTTTCCCGCTTGTTCGAAACGAGCGTCCTCGGCGCGGTTCTCGCTGGTTTCGAAAGTCGCGGGGCGGTCGAGAAGCCGCGTGCCGAACTGCGACCGCTCGTCGCCGATCTCTTTCGCGCTGTCGTCCTCCATCCCGGCTTCCCCGCGCCGAAAGGCTTGCACCCCGGTCAGCCTATGCTACATGAACGCCAGCCAAACGCCACCGCGCGCCCTCGCCGCTCCCGGCCCGTGCGCCTTCTCCCCGGAATGCCATGTCTGCCGTCGTCACACGATTTGCCCCCTCGCCTACCGGATTCCTGCACATCGGCGGCGCACGCACGGCGCTGTTCAACTGGCTCTATGCGCAGCACACCGGCGGCAAGATGCTGCTCAGGATCGAGGATACCGATCGCGAACGCTCGACCCATGCCGCGACAGCCGCCATCATCGACGGCCTGACCTGGTTAGGCCTCGCCTGGGACGGCGAGCCGATATCGCAGTATGCCCGGGCCCCCCGCCATCGCGAAATCGCCGAGGAACTGGTGCGCAAGGGCAAGGCCTATTTTTGCTACGCCACGCCGGCCGAATTGGAAGAAATGCGCGAGAAGGCGCGCGCCGAGGGGCGCCCGCCCCGCTATGACGGCCGCTGGCGCGACCGCGATCCTTCCGAGGCGCCGGCCGGCGCCAGAGGCGCGATCCGCATCAAGGCGCCGACCGCCGGCGAGACGATCGTCCGCGACCGCGTCCAGGGTGAAATCCGCTTTCCGAACAAGGATCTCGACGATTTCATTATCCTGCGGTCCGACGGCAACCCGACCTACATGCATGCGGTGGTGGTCGACGACCATGACATGGGGGTGACGCACATCATCCGCGGCGACGACCACCTGACCAATGCCGCGCGCCAGACGATCATCTACGACGCCATGGGCTGGGAGGTGCCGGTCATGGCGCACATCCCGCTCATCCATGGCGCGGACGGGGCCAAGCTTTCCAAGCGCCATGGGGCGCTCGGCGTCGATGCCTATCGGGCCATGGGTTATCTGCCGGCGGCGCTGAGGAACTACCTCGCAAGGCTTGGATGGAGCCATGGCGACGACGAGATCATGTCGACCGAGGACATGGTTCGCTGGTTCGAGATCGAGGACGTCAACAAGGGCGCCGCGCGCTTTGATTTCCAGAAGCTCGAGGCGTTGAACGCCGTTCACATGCGACGCATGGACGATGCCTCATTGGCCGACGCCCTCGTCGCATCCCTACCCTACCTGCCGAACGGCGCGGATTTCGCGGCGCGGCTGGACGAGATGGCCAGGGCCCGGCTGCTGCGCGCCATGCCCGGCCTGAAGGAACGGGCGCGAACGTTGATCGAACTGGTCGACAGTGCCGCCTTCCTCGTGGCGGAGCGGCCGCTTGCGCTCGACGAGAAGGCGGCCGCAATCCTCGATGCCGATGGCAAGGCGGTGCTGCGCCAACTTCTGGCGGAACTTTCGAAAACGACGGAATGGAGCGCCGAGACCACGGAAGCGGCGGTCCGCGCCTTCGCCGACTCGCAGGGGCTGAAGCTCGGCAAGGCGGCGCAGCCGCTGCGTGCCGCATTGACTGGAAAAAGCACCTCCCCCGGCGTCTTCGACGTGCTCGACGTGCTCGGACGAGAGGAAAGCCTGGCGAGAATAGAAGATCAAATCGATTAGCTTCGACACCAAGGAAATTCGTATTGAAACCAAGCTTTTGCGGTGCAACATTGCGCCCGCCGGAGAACCGGCGGTACCTGGAAACGCGCGGACAAGAAGGCATATTTCGAATTCACGACGTTTTGCACCGCATCAATCCTGCCTTCAGGCATGAATAAAAGAAGAAGGAGTTTGCAATGACCGAATCGAAAGCGAAATTGGATTTCGGCGGCAAAACGCATGAATTCACCGTGCGCGACGGCACGGTCGGCCCGGAGGTCATCGATATCGGCGCCCTCTACAAGGAAACAGGCGCGTTCACCTACGATCCCGGCTTCACCTCCACCGCAAGCTGCGAGTCCTCCATCACCTATATCGACGGTGACGAAGGCATCCTCCTCCACCGCGGCTATCCGATCGAGCAGCTCGCCGAACATGGCGACTTCCTCGAGGTCTGCTACCTCCTGCTTTACGGCGAACTGCCGACGAAGGCGCAGAAGGACGATTTCGACTATCGCGTCACGCACCACACCATGGTGCACGAGCAGATGAACCGCTTCTTCACGGGCTTCCGCCGCGACGCGCACCCGATGGCGGTGATGTGCGGGATGGTCGGCGCGATGTCGGCCTTCTACCACGACTCCACCGACATCTCGGACCCGCACCAGCGCATGGTCGCCAGCCTGCGCATGATCGCAAAGATGCCGACGATCGCCGCCATGGCCTACAAGTATCACATCGGCCAGCCGTTCGTTTATCCGCGCAACGAGCTGAATTACGCCGCCAATTTCCTGCATATGTGCTTCGCGGTGCCCTGCGAGGAGTACAAGGTCAACCCGGTGCTGGCGCGCGCCATGGAGCGCATCTTCATCCTTCACGCCGACCACGAGCAGAATGCATCGACGTCGACGGTGCGTCTGGCAGGCTCCTCCGGCGCCAATCCCTTCGCCTGTATCGCCGCCGGCATCGCCTGCCTCTGGGGCCCGGCGCATGGCGGCGCCAACGAAGCGGCGCTCAACATGCTCTCCGAAATCGGCACGGTCGACCGCATTCCCGAATTTATCAACCGGGCCAAGGACAAGGATGATCCGTTCCGGCTGATGGGCTTCGGCCACCGCGTCTACAAGAACTACGATCCGCGCGCCAAGATCATGCAGAAGACCACGCATGAGGTGCTCGGCGAGCTCGGAATCAAGGATGACCCGCTTC
>JBQCFA010000306.1:0-2379 GCA_051959695.1 Rhizobiaceae bacterium | reverse complement strand
CCGCGGCGTTCCATCGCCGTCCTCGGGCATCTCGACGGAGACAACGCCGATCAGCCTCTCGCGATGAATGGTGAATACCAAGTCATTCGGGCGACCGCGCATACCGGCGATCCACCCTTCGGCGTCCTCGAGCCGAAAGGGGCTCGGGACAGCGGACAGCATGCGCACGACGTTCCACTCCGACAGCCATGCCGCGATATCCTCGGCGTCGGGCATCGCCGGTGGCCTCAAGGTGAGGCGGGACGTGACCAGAATCTGCATGGTTCCCTCCAGGCAAGAAAAAGGGGAGATGGCGACCCATCTCCCCTGATCCTTTTTCTGGCCTGTCCAGAACACCGGTTCCCGAGATGGGGCGCCGGTGTTCTTGGTGCGGAACCGGCTACTCCGCTTGGTCCGTCATCGGGTTCACCGACACGTAGGTTCGGCCGTTGGCTTTCTTCTGGAACGCTACCGCGCCTTGCTCGAGCGCAAACAGGGTGTGATCCGTGCCCATGCCGACATTGGTGCCGGGGTGCCACTTGGTGCCGCGCTGACGAATGATGATGTTGCCGGCGAGGACCTGCTCGCCGCCGAACTTCTTCACCCCAAGGCGCTTGGAGTGGGAATCGCGCCCGTTGCGCGACGAACCGCCAGCTTTCTTATGTGCCATTTCAGTCTCCTTTGCGCCTGCGGGAGGCGCCGAAATCAAATCTGTTGTCCGCCACTATGGCAGGATTCGGCTTACTTCGCCAATTCCCTTGCCTGGTCGCGCCAGTCGGAAATCTGGTCGGCGCTGAACGGCATGGCCTCGTCGATCTTCGCGATATCCTTGTCGCTCAGCTTGGCAAGCTGGGCGAAGGTGGTGATGCCCTGCTCGTTCAGATCCTTGGCGGCGACGGGGCCGATGCCCTTGATCTCCGTCAGATCGTCGGCCTTGCCCTTCGGCGCCTTGAACAGCGGCGCGGCCTTTGCCTCTTCCGTGGGCTCGGCCTTCTTCGCCGGCGCCTTCGACTCTTCCTTTGCCTCGGCGGCCTTAGCTCCTTCCGCCTTGGCCGCCGGCTTCACCTCTGCCTTCTTGGGGGCTTCGGCCTTCTTGGAAGGCTTGGCGCCGCCGATCAGGATCTCGGAGATGCGGACCGTGGTGAGAAGCTGGCGATGGCCGCGACGGCGGCGCGAATTCTGCCGACGGCGCTTCTTGAAGGCGATGACCTTGGGGCCACGTCCCTGCTCGACGACTTCCGCCGTGACGGTGGCGTCCTCGACGAAGGGCGAGCCGATATTGACCTTTTCGCCCTCGCCATGCGCCAGCACGCGGCCGATCTCGACGATCTGGCCGACCTCGCCCTCGACGCGGTCGATCTTCAATGTATCGTTGGCGGCGACGCGATACTGCTTGCCGCCCGTTTTGATGACTGCGAACATTTTTTGCCTTTCGCTGTTCGTGTCGGCCTTGCTGGACTGCCTTCGTGGGAGGGCGGCCCGGCCGTCTTTTTGTCAGTCTGTTGCGGGTCAAAAAACAAACTGGCGCGGGAAGAACCCACGCCGAGCCCGTGCTCCCTAACCGAAGGGGTGAAGGGTGTCAAGGAAAGAAGGGCAGGGGAAGGCAACAAACAACGCCCGCGGACCGGCATGGCGAACGCCCAAGCCCCCGGCCGCCGATAGGCCTCCTTTCGCCGCGGTGGGCGCGGCCGCGGGCAATTGATCCAGGGCCGCCACCACCGGAATCGTCCGCCTGGCCGGATGGCCGCCTGCGTCCGTCGCGGGCAATTGATCCAGGGGCGCCGCCGCAGGGCTTGTGTCGCGCGGCATCCGTCGCTATCTAGGCGCCGCGCCGCGACGAAATCGCCTTCAGGAGAGGTGGCTGAGCGGTTGAAAGCACCGCACTCGAAATGCGGCATACTCGCAAGGGTATCGGGGGTTCGAATCCCCCCCTCTCCGCCAGATTATTCTACTAAGCCATTGTTTTTTCTTATTTATCTAGAAGTTGACTGATCCATCCCCACTTCTTTCCCCAATCTGCGGTCCGGTCCCGTCTCTCGTGGGCCATCTGCTGGAACCCACCGGGGCGCACCCCCTCGCTTTTCAAGCGGGTCCCTCCGATGCCAACATGCTAATCCGGACGCTTGAGGGGCGAATTTTTGGCAGCGATCCCACTCAGCCCATTTTTTCCCCGGGCGATGGATTGATCGGATCAGGCTCGTATGGCTCGATGCCATCGAGGGCTTACCCCCACTGCCGAAGCATGGTGCTTACGCCATAGCGATCGAAGGCCCGCTCCGGAACGTATACCAGGTGTGGCGCACTCTCGGCATCCATTCTCCAGGCGGCGGACGCGGCTGTCAGAAAACCCGCATGGCGTCCCATGACGATCCCGACATAGATACCCGGCAGAGATCGAAA
>JBQCFA010000305.1:0-8685 GCA_051959695.1 Rhizobiaceae bacterium | reverse complement strand
GTGAAACGGGGGAGACTTTCTTCGCCAAGGACCGTCCGTTCGTTATCGAACGGCACGGCTATCTGGAAAACGTCTTCTTCGACATCTCCTATTCGGCGGTCCCGGACGAGAAGGGGGAGGTCGGCGGCGTCCTTTGTATCGTCAGCGAGACGACGGAGCGGGTGCTGTCGGAGCGGCGGCTCCGCGAAAGCGAAAAGTGGTTTCGCGTCGTAGCGGAACGCGCTCCCGTCATGCTCTGGATGGGCGATTCCTCGGGAAAATGCCTCTATCTGAATCGCCTGCAACGAAGATTCTGGGGCGTGCCGGCGAAATCGGTGGTCGGCTTCAACTGGAACGACACACTCCATCCGGACGACGTTGCGGAGTTGACCGCGCCGTTTGAAAAGGGAATGCGGGAGCGCACGGGCTTTGCGGTCGAGGCGCGATACAGGCGAGCAGACGGCGAATACCGGACCTTGCGAACGGATGCACAGCCGCGCTTCGGCCCCGATGGAGAGTTCCTCGGCATGATCGGCGTGAACGTCGACGTGACCGAAATCCGGCAGGCCGAAGAGGCACATCGGCGCGAAGCGCGCAATCTGAAGATCGTCAATGAGACGGGGATCGCCGTCGCCGCCGAACTCGACATGGAGCGCATCGTCCAGAAGGTCACGGACGCCGGCGTGGGACTGACGGGAGCGGAGTTCGGCGCGTTCTTTTACAACGTCCTGGACGACAGGGGCGAAAGCTACATGCTCTACGCCCTCTCCGGCGTTGAGCGCGAGGCCTTTTCGAAATTTCCGATGCCGCGCAACACGGACGTCTTCGGTCCTACGTTCCGCGGCGAGGGCGTGGTCCGTTCGGACGACATCACCAGCGATCCGCGCTACGGCAGGAACGCGCCCAACAGAGGTATGCCAAAGGGCCATCTTCCGGTCCGCAGCTATCTTGCCGTCCCGGTGAAGTCCCGTTCCGGCGAAGTGCTGGGCGGGCTTTTCTTCGGTCATTCGCGGACAGGCGTCTTCATTGAGGAACATGAAGACAGGTTGCTCGGCATCGCCGGCCAGGCGGCGACCGCGATCGATAATTCCCGGCTCTTCCAGGCCGCCGAACGCGAACTGGCCGAGCGGCGGCGCGCCGAAGAAGCGCTGCAGCACCTGAACGCCACGCTGGAAGAACGCGTCAAGGAGGAAGTGGCGCAGCGCTCGCAGGTCGAAGGCGCCTTGCTGCAGGCGCAGAAGACCGAAGCGATCGGCCAGCTCACCGGTGGCATCGCACACGACTTCAACAATATGCTGACGGTGGTCATCGGCGGGCTGAACCTGCTCAAGCGGCGGCTGGCGAAAGGCGACACCGACGTAGCCAAATATGTGGAAGGAGCGATGGACGGCGCCTCGAGGGCAGCCGCGCTCACCCAGCGCCTTCTCGCCTTCGCGCGCCAGCAGCCGCTGGCGCCGCAGCCGGTCGACGCGAACAAGATGGTCTCGGGGATGAGCGAACTCCTGACCCGCACGCTGGGCGAACAGATTCGCATAGAGGCGGTTCTGGCGGCAGGCCTATGGAAGACGAATGCCGATCCGGTGCAGCTGGAAAACGTCATCCTCAACCTTTCGGTCAACGCGCGCGACGCGATGCCGGACGGCGGCAAGCTGACCATCGAAACGGCAAATGCCTTCGTGGATGAGGACTATTCACGTGCTTTCAACGTGCCGCTCGGCCAGTACGTCATGATCTGCGTCACCGACACCGGCATGGGCATGTCGGCCGAAGTGATCGAAAAGGCATTCGACCCTTTTTTCACCACCAAGGGCGTCGGCAAGGGGACAGGTCTCGGCTTGAGCCAGGTCTTGGGCTTCGTCCGCCAGTCCGGGGGCCAGGTGAGGCTCTATTCGGAGGCGGGACACGGCACCACCGTCAAGATCTACCTGCCCCGTCACTATGGCGACGCGGCCCCCGAGGCGGCGAAAGCGAAAAAGGTCGGACAACAAGGCACGCCGAGCGAGGTTATCCTCGTTGTCGAGGACGAGGAGCGCGTCCGTGACTACGCCGTGGAGGCCCTGCGCGAACTGGGTTACACGGTGGTCCAGGCGACAGGGGCGCAAGAGGCCCTTCGGATGCTGGAAGCCGGAAAGGAGGTCAGTCTGCTTTTCACCGACATCGTTATGCCAGACATGACGGGAAGGCAGCTCGCCGACCTCGCGAAGAAGAAGCGGCCCGGCCTGAAGGTCCTCTACACTACCGGCTATACGCGCAACGCCGTGGTTCACAACGGCATTCTCGATCCGGGCACGAACTTCCTGCCCAAGCCGTTCGGAGTCGATCAGCTTGCCGACAAGGTCAGGAACGTGCTGGACAGCGATTTACTGTCTTTATTCCAGCGTGATCTGGTGCTTGACGTGGGCGGGCCGGGCCTCCACCGCCCGGTCGAAGGCGGCAACCGACTGCTCGAAAGGAAAGGTCGCGGAAATCAACGGTTTCAGGTCGACCTTGCCGGAAGCCATCAACGCGATCGCCCGCTCGTATTGGTGGGCGTATCGGAACACGCTCTCGATGCGGATTTCACGCGTGGAGGCAAGCGATACGTCGAAGGCCACGGGCGCGACCGGCAGGCCGACGGCGACCACTGTTCCGCCCGGCCGCGGAAGGTTCAGCAACCCCTCCCAGGCTTTGGCCGAACCGGAGCATTCGAAGATGACGTCGGCGCCCCAGCCGTCGGTGAGCCGCGCCACCTCCGCGGCAAGGTCGTTGTGGCGGATGTTGACGGGCATGACGCCCTGGTAGCGCGCGGCGATATCCAGCTTCGGCTGTGCGAGGTCGGCGACGATCGCACGAGCGCAACCGCCGGCGAGCGCGGCGATCGCCACCATGGTGCCGATCGGCCCTGCGCCAAGCACGACGGCCGTGTCGCCCGGCGCGATCTTCGCCTTGGCAGCGGCCTGCATGCCGACGGCGAACGGCTCGACCATGGCACCCTCGGCGAAGGAGACGTTGTCCGGCAGCTTGAAGGTGTAGTTGGCCGGATGGACGACGTAGGGGGTGAGCACGCCGTGTATGGGCGGCGTTGCCCAGAAACGCACCGCCGGATCGATGTTGTAAAGGCCGAGCCGGCTGGCGCGCGAATTGGCATCCGGAATGCCCGGTTCCATGCAGACGCGGTCGCCAACCTTGAGGTTCGTCACGCCTTCGCCCAGCTCGACGACCGTTCCGGCAGCCTCGTGGCCCAGCACCATCGGTGCCTCGACCACGAAAGGCCCGATCCGGCCATGCGTGTAGTAGTGCACGTCCGACCCGCAAACGCCCACCGTATGGATCTTGATCCTGACCTCGCCGGGCCCCGGCTGCTGAGGCAGGTCGATATCCCGCATGCTCAGTTCGTGCTGGCGTTCAAGGACAAGCGCGCGGACCTTCGTCATGGCTGTCTTCCTCTTAAATCCTCAACCCGGTTCCCGGCGGAGCCCGGAAGCGCCGCCCTTTCCAAATTGCCCCTACTCCGCCAGGATCGCCTCGGCGGTCCGCTCGTCGGTGACCAGCATGCCGATCGAGCCGTGGCGCAGGGCAGCGCGCAGGATGGTAACCTTGTCCAGTCCTCCGCTCGCAAGAATAACGGTCCTGACGTTCCTCAGGGCGTCGGGCGCCAAGCCTATGACGCGGCGGTTGAGCGGATGGTCGACGAGCTGGCCGTCCCGGCCGATCCAGTAGCCACACAGGTCGCCGACGGCGCCCGCCGCGGCGAGCGAGGACATCGCCTCGGGATTCAGGACGCCGATCCTGGCCATCGTGGATTCCTCATGCAAGGCCCCGACCGAGAGGAAGGCGACATCGACTTCCCGAGCATGACGGAAGGCATCCTGCAGCATGGATTGCTGCAGGAGCAGGTCGCGGGTCGCTTCCGTATCAGCGAAGATTGGGGCGGCGATATAGAAGCATTCGGCCCCGAACATCGCCGCCAGACGCGACGACAGGTCGTAGATGTTGACCGCCGAGCCGCGCGTCAGCCCACCGAGCAGTGAGACCACGGACATCCTGTTGACGGGGCGCGCGGTGACGGAGTTCAGGCTGAGCTGCAGCGTGCGCCCCCAGCCCACCCCGATGGAAACGTCGTCGCGTATGTGCTCGGTGAGGAGTGCGCCGGCGGATGCCGCCACCGCGCGGGCGACCATGTCCGGCTGGGGAGGCGTCGGCACGACGGCGGCCTGCCTGAGGCCGTAGGCCGCGCACAGCCTGTTCTCGAGTTCAACGAGTGCGCCGATCCGGGAATTTATGCTGATCTGGACAATGCCGCGGGCACGCGCCTTGGCGAGCATCTTGTTCACCTTCAGCCGCGTCAAATGGAGATGCTTCGCAACCTGCGCCTGGGTGAGATCGCCCACATAGGCGAGCCACGCGGCGCGCGCCATCAATTCCTCCTCGCGCTCGGGCGTAAGGCCCGATGGGGCGCGTGGGCCGGGGATTCGTTTTTTCCGAAGTGATTTCGACACTCGTGATTCCGCCTCACCGAGGGATTCCCGCGGCACTGCACGCGGACGCTGTCGGCATCCCTTCGCCTGAAGGCGAAAGGTACCGGCCGGTTCGCGAATGGTCAGCCGTCGGGATCGCGCCCTGGATGCTTCATTTCAGCACTCCGATGGAACAAGTCATAGTTCAATTCAAGCGGTGCGTCGTCGCAGATCGCGTCGACGATGGCGAAGGTCAGGGGCAGCCGGACGCGGTCCAGGCGTCCTTCGGCCGCCATCCGGCGCAGGGTCGGTCCGAGATCGAGCGCGAGTTGCGCGCCTTCCACCGTGTCGGCGCTCATATGCTCCGTTTTCGCCACGGAATAAGGCATACCGAGCCCGAGAAGCCGGCCCATGCGGCCGTTGCGGCCCGCCTGGCACGTGACATAGAGATCGCCAGCGCCGGCGAGGCCCATCACCGTCTCGGCCACACCGCCGTGATGCGCAGCAAGCACCGTCATCTCGCGCAGCGCCTGGGTGAAAAGGGAAGCCGAGTGATTGTGCATCATCGCACCGTTGGCGCCGCGCCCCTGCCGCTCCAACTGGCCGGCGGGAGCGCCGACGGCAAGCGTGAAAAAGTTCTTGAATGCCGCGCATATCTCAACGCCGATCACGTCGGCGGAAGTGCGCGCGTGATAGTAGGGCGTCTCGAGCATGCCCAAAACCCGAGCGAGCAGCTGCGGGTCAGCGCCTGTCACGACGACCGAGGTTTCGCGTTCGACGGCAAGTTCGCCGGCAATGCAGGGGCCGCCAACGGCCATGACCGGCATCCTCATTCCGGTCCGACGCTCGACCTCGCGCGCGACCATGTCGGGCAGTATGCCGATATGGTCGCCCCGCGCGGTGAGGCCCTTGGTAAGCATCAGGATCGGCAGCGGCTCCACCGCCGTTTCGACGATGCGATCGATCGCCCACCCGACGCCCGCCGAGGAGACGCCGAGGATCAGCAGGTCGGGGGAGGCCAGCACCGCCTGCGGGAATTCCGTCCAGCGGCGCGGCCTGACCTCGTCCGGCAAGGCAACGCCCAACCGGGGATGCGGGCCGCGTTCCTGGATCGACAGGATGATCTCCTCATCCAGGTGGGTACCGACGAGGTCGACCTGGCAGCCGCCATGGACGGCTGGCAGCGTCATGGCCGATCCCATCACGCCGGCGCCAAGGATGACGACCCTGTCCGTCACCGCCCCGACCCTCTCTGGGGCTCTCTCGCGCGGTCCTGACCGACGGTCGGCGCCGCGCCCGATTCCTGCTCAAGCTCTTCGATGAAGTCATCGAGAAGACCGGCATCTGCCGCCAAATTGAGCAGGGACCAGCGGCCGCGTATCTCGTGCGCATGGCGGACGGCGTCGCGCCAGACCTTTCGCGGCAGGCCCAGTTCTTCAGCGGTCGTTGGACCGCCGGCGGCCCTCAGCGCGCCTTCCATTGTCTCGACGGGAAGAGCCACACCGAGCAACTCATACCGCAGCGCCGGCCATATGGCTTCGAGCTTGGCGTTCAGCCGATCGGCCGCGGCGCGATCGAGGGCGGTTTTCTTCATCTCGGCGATGCAGAGCGGCGCGAGCTGGCGCCCGTAGCGCGCGTGCATCGCATCCTCGTCGACGACGGTCGGCCGCACGACAGGCGGCGTTTCCCGGCTGAGCAGGTGCTGCTGGAGGCGCGCCATGAACAGCGATGCGACGCCGACCTGCTGGCCGTGCGTGGTGCCGGGGTGATCGTCGCCTGCGAACATGTCGATCCAGTGCGAGATCTGATGCTCGCCCATCGAGCCGGGATGCGACGAGCCGGCGAGGCACACGCCGAAGGCACACAGCGTCAAAACCCGGTGCAGATGGCCGAGCGCCTCGATCTCGTGCCGTGCGAGCCCGGGAGCATGTGCGATCATCCTCGGCTCGTCTTCGGCCTGAAGGTCGAAAGGAGCGTTGGTGTAGGAGGTCCCGAACAGCGCGTGGGAAGCCCGCCAGTCGATCTGGGCGGTCGGCCGGCAAAGGCTGTCGCCAAGGCCGGCGGCGCTCAGCCATGACGGCGCCTTGGCCGATACGCCGAGATCGATGAAGATGCCGCGCGGCGCGCGGGATGGGATCGAGGTCTTGAGGCCGGAACGCAAGGTCACCGACGCAGTCGACGCGCCATAGCCGTTCATGGAGGCCGCCGTGCCGAATACGGCATAGGCGCGCCCGTCGAGGAAACTGGCATGCTTGCAGAGATCGTTGACGACGCCCGAACCGACCGCGACCATCCCCTCGGCGTGACGCGCCTTCTCGCGCAGCATGTCGATCGACGGTTCGTCGCAGGCAAGTCCGTCCGGGAGAACGATCTCGTCGACCGCGGCGATGGTGCCGAGCGCCCGGCCAACGCGCCTTCCCATGGCTTCGACGGTGTTGGTGTCGGAAACAACGGCGAGACGCTTGCCGAGACCCAGAGCGGCGACCAGATCGGCCTCGCGGCCGTCCAGGCTTTCGGCGATCTCGATCGTCTCGAACGGGAGCGTAATCGGCTTTCCCGTCGCCGGGTCGGTCCAGCGGCCGGCGACGACGTCCCTGATCAGCGCATTCCAGTCGGCAATCTCAGTCAACGGAGCGCTCCATGAAATCGGCCAGCTTGCGGTTCCAGGCCTGCAGGGCCGGCCAAAGCTCGGCATGCAAGGCGCGCAACTCGGCGTAGCGGGCGGCCCGCGATCCGTCCGGTTCGAAACGGGTGGCGATTTCGCCGGCCATCGCAGTCGACGCCTCGGCGATGGTGTCGAACCAGCCGACGCCCTTTGCCGCCGCCATGGCGGCTCCCAGCGACGACGCCTCCACGGTCGAAGTCCTGCCGACCGGCTTCGCAAGCGCATCGGCAAGGATCTGCATCCACAGGTCGGACGCCGCACCGCCACCGATGGCCACATAGTCGCTTGGCTCATGGCCGATGGCCTCCGCGGCGCGCCGGCTGGTCTCTGCCTGATGCAGCGCGATCGCCTCCAGCGTGGCGCGGTAGACATGGCCCCGGCGCGTCGAGCCCGAAAGACCGGCGATGATGCCGCGAGCGGAACTATCCCAATGCGGGTCCATGACGCCTTGCCAGTAGGGCAGGAGGACGAGCCCGCCGGCGCCGACCGGACAGGCGGCGGCTTCCTTTTCCAGCCGTTTCAGGTGGTCCGCCGCCTGGCTTCCTGACGGTGCCATCAGTTCGCGGGTCATCCAGTCGACGAGGAAGGTGCCGGAGCGCAGGCAGGTCTCGAAGATATAGCCCTCCTCGGCAACCGCCGTTTCGGTGCGGAAGGCCAGATCATGGCGATAGGTGCCGCCATACATGCCCGAAACCACTGCCGTGCCGAGATTGATGTAGGCCCTGCCCGCGCGCAGCACGCCCGCGCCCGTGCCGGCGCATTGACCGTCGCCGCCGCCGGCGATGATTGGTGTGCCCTCGCGCAATCCGGTCGCCCTCGCGGCGGAAGCGGTCACCGCGCCTACCGTCTCTCCAGGCCGTTCGAGGTCGAGCATCATCCGCGGCGGGACGCCGGCAGCTTCCAGGATTTCGGAGGACCACGTCCCCGCCTCCATGTCGAAGACGCCCATCGGGTCGGCCGACGCCGTGGAGGTCGCCCAGCGGCCGGTCAGCCGGAATACGAGCGTCCCGTGCACGTCCGCCATCCGATCGACCTTGTCGAAAACATCCGGCCTCTCTTCCTTGAACCAGATCATGCGGTAGAGGCACGGTATGATGTCGAGGGGCTTGCCGGAGATCGCGTGAACCCGCTCGGCGCCGAATTCCTTGCCGAAGCGGCGCTCCTGCGCCCGCGCGCGTTCGTCCAGCCAGATCGTCCCGGGACAGATCGCGGTGCCGTCCTCGCGAAAAAGGCCGAAGGTCTCGCGCTGGTTGGAAATCGCCAACCCGGCGATGCGCGCCGGGTTGACGGCATCCGTGACCTGCCGCAGGGCCGCCACCGTCGAACCCCACCAGTCGGCGGGGTCCTGCTCGAAATGGCCCGGTTCTGGGTTCGACATCGCTATGTCGGCCCTTCCAGAGGCCACGCCCCTCCCTCCCCGATCCCAGGCGATCGCCTTCGTGGCCGAGGTCGAGGAATCGATGCCGATGACGAGATCGGGGATCATCTAACTTTCACGGGAAAAGCGGAGGCGGCGGGAGCCGCCTTCGCATTCTCATGGGCCGGGCTCTACCGCAAGCCCGCCTGCTGCACCTTTCCGTCGACGATGCCGGCGATGACGTCGAG
>JBQCFA010000304.1:0-8705 GCA_051959695.1 Rhizobiaceae bacterium | reverse complement strand
CTGGAACTGGCGAGAATCAGCGAAGAGTAAACGCCGTGGCCGCGAGCGCCAATATTTATTCTAACGCATTGAAATCGTGTGTATTATAGCGGACGGAATGGAGCCGGCGTCGAACCTTCTGTGAAAGTCACGAAGACACTGACCCAACCGGCGAGGCTTGCTCGAGCCTAAGCTGAGCCGGGCCCCCGGTGATCTGAAAGGGTGATGTCCACCAGTGAGGCGGGAGAGACTTGCCGAGGGCTGAACCATGCGCGCGACAAGTGAACTAGAAGTTCTCCAAATCTGTCTGAGCGATGCCGATCATCTCATCGGTGATTGGCATTGTTTGAGGCGATCCGCTCGGCGACCCGAGACCCATGCAATCGAGGAACTGCATTAAAAGCGCTTGCTCGAAATGACCGTTCCACGACCTCATCATCGCCGCGGCAGCCTGGGGAGTGAAGCCCTCCTTGTATGGCCGAACGGACGTCAAGGCGTCGAAAACATCGCAAATCGCCACGATCCGTGCCGCGGTGCCGATTTGCACGTCTTTCAAGCCATCCGGGTAGCCGGACCCGTCCAGCTTTTCATGATGATGGAGACACATCTTTCTCACGATTTCCGGGAGGCCCTTCGTCCTGGCCAGCATTGCATACCCCTCGCGCGGATGGGTCTGCATGACTGCCATCTCATGAGCGGTGAGCGCGCCGGTCTTGGTCAGAATGGCGGTCGGGATGCGAATCTTCCCGATATCGTGGAGAAGGCCGCCGACCGACAGTATCCTGACCAAATCATTGTTGAGCTTGAGATGCCGCGCGAACAAGCCGACGAGCGCACAGACCGCTACCGAATGTTGGAAGCTGATCTCGTCCTTAGTCTTGAGCTTGGTGAGGGTCAGAACGCTTGCCGGGCGAGTGTAGAGGAGCTGATCGACGACATCGACAACCGCGTCGACTTGCTCCCGGTCAACGCACATCGATGACGCTGCATTGCTGAAGATCGAGCGGACCATCCCGGTCGTCCGCGTCAGCGCCGCTCCAATATCTGCAGGGGTTGAGCCATTATGGAGTTTCGGTTGCCCAGCCGTAGAACCGGCCGGCCCGACCCCCTTGGCGAGATCGATGACAAGCGTCGTTACCGAACTTTCGCGCAGCGCCTTCAACTCGGCCGGGCTGGACAGTGTGAATTGGCTGGTCGCGAATGGGCTGCGTAGCCATTGATTGCCGAACCCGTGAACGAACATGCCGACACGGGCTTCATTCTTGTCGATCTCAAGAAGCGTGGAATTGGTCATGCCGCGCTCGCTCGGCAGGCGCTAGCGCTCAACGTGGGAGCAAACAAATGCTTGGCCGATGCCAACGCCTGGCATTGCCCGCGCCGTGTAGGCGCCCGTTTCAACGGATAGCGCATACCTGCCCCGGAAATTGCCCTCACGTCCCGCCACCCCGTGCCGCCGGCAAGCATTGCTACCGCACGTTGGTAAACTTTCCTTGCCTAAAAGCCGCCGCTCTCCTCGTCATATTGCTGCCGACAGGTCTCATCCGCGCCTCATGCAATCGTACTCGCATGGGGCGCGCAATCGGAAATTGACGCACGTCAAGGCACATCTTGTTGCCAAACAGCCTACCGCTTGTTCTCCGCGTGCGATGAGCGAATATTCGCGAAGCGCGTCGTGAAGCATACCCTCCCAGCATACCGGGGTGGATCCGCGCGAGGGCGGGCTATCCGGCAAATTTGGCCAGGCGCGTGACCGGGTCGCAATAGATCCCGTAGAGCGTCTGCAGCATGCGCTCGACCTCTTCCGATGCCAGCCGGTAGTAGATTTGCTGGGCTTCCCGCCGCGTCTCGACCAGCTTCAAGGCCCTTAGCTTTGCCAGTTGCTGCGAGAGCGCCGATTGATTCATGCCGACGATTTCAGCCAGTTCGTTGACCGTGGCTTCGCCTTCCATAAGATGGCACAGGACCATAAGCCGCTTCTCATTGGCCATCGCCAGCAGCAGCTCCGACGCCTCCTTGGCCATCTTGTCCAGCTCTTGGATATTTCTATTGCGCATATTCATACGTTCGCATATATAAACTCATAAATAAAATGGCGTGTGGATGATCCTCTGTCAAGGCGAGACAAGCCGGCATTCGACGTGTCCGCACGAGAACACCGCTTGACCAGCATCAAAGCGTGGGGACCTCCGCGCGGACTAGCTTGTGAAGAATGATCCCGAGGAAAGCGAATACCCAAGGAGGAAATAATGGCCCATGTCGTCGGTCTGGGTGCCGGGCTCGGCGGCACTATCATGGCATATGAGTTGCGTGACCAGCTCGGCGCACCTCATACCATCTCAGTTATCCACAACGGCAGCCGCTTCTACTTCGTCCCGTCCAATCCATGGGTGGCGGTCGGTTGGCGCACACGCGAGGCCGTCGAAGTCGACCTTGCACCGGCGCTCGCCCGCCGCGATATCGCGCTTTATCCGCAAGGAGCCAAACGCGTTCATGCGGGCGAACGTCGTATCGAGCTGAATGACGGTACCGATGTTCGCTACGACTACCTCGTTATCGCCACCGGCCCCGAATTGGCTTTCGACGAAATCGAGGGACTAGGGCCTGAAAGGTTTACGCAGTCAGTCTGCCAGGTCGACCATGCGGAGAGGACCAAGGCAGCCTTCGATGAATTGACGGCCAATCCCGGCCCCGTCGTCGTCGGCGCGGTACAGGGCGCATCATGCTTTGGTCCGGCCTACGAATTCGCCTTTATCCTGGACAAGGCGCTGCGGGACGCCCGTGTGCGCGACCGCGTGCCGATGACCTTCGTCACTTCCGAACCCTATATCGGCCATCTTGGTCTGGACGGCGTTGGTGACACCAAAGGCCTGCTCGAAAGTGAACTTCGCGATCATCACATCAAATGGATCTGCAACGCCAAGGTCGACCGGGTCGAAAAGGGCGTCATGCATGTGTCCGAAATGGCGGAGGACGGATCCGTCAAGCGGACCCATGAATTGCCTCACGTCTTTTCCATGATGCTCCCTGCCTTCCGTGGCGTGCCGGCGGTACGCGAGATAGAAGGTCTGACCAATCCGCGGGGCTTTATTCTCGTCGACAAGCATCAGCGCAACACGACCTTTCCCGAAATCTTCGGCGTTGGGGTCTGCGTCGCGATCCCGCCGATCGGCAAAACCCCGGTTCCCGTCGGCGTGCCGAAGACCGGCTTCATGATCGAATCGATGGTAACGGCTACCGCACGCAATATTGCCCGGCTCGTCCGCGGCGAACAGCCGGACGCCCAAGGCACCTGGAATGCGGTATGCCTCGCCGACTTCGGAGATGCCGGCATAGCCTTTGTCGCTCAGCCGCAAATTCCTCCCCGCAACGTCAACTGGTCGTCTTCCGGCAAGTGGGTCCACACGGCGAAAGTCGGCTTCGAGAAATACTTCTTGCGGAAAATTCGCACTGGCAAATCGGAGCCCTTCTATGAGCGGCTCGCTCTCCAGGTGCTCGGCATCGAAAAGCTGAAGGCGATCAAGGTCGAGGAAAAGGTCCCCGGCTAGGTTCCACCGCCTTTAGACCTGCATGGCGAGATTATTAGCCAGCCAGACCTTGCAGCAGGTCTTTATCGTAATATATACGTATGTACGCACTTACAAATGGAGAGTGAAATGTCGCTTGATCGATCAGTTCTGGCTTTTGCCGGCGTCATGGTGCTTCTTTCCGTTGTCCTTACCGCGTGGGTATCGCCGCTTTTCGTCTGGTTCACCGTCTTCATCGGCCTGAACATGCTTCAATCGGCGTTCACTGGCTTCTGCCCGGCAGCCGCGGTCTTCCGGTGGCTGGGCGTCAAGCCCGGTTGCGCATTCTGATGCCCGATCGTCTGAAAACGGTTTGTGCGCTGCTACTGCTCAGCGTCGCGCCGGCCTTCGCCGGAACGCTGAGCCTTGCGCCAACCACGGTCACCGAATGGAAGGCGGTCTACGGCACCGTCCAGGCGCGCGACACCGTCCCAGCGCGAGCCCGCATAGGCGGCACGATATCGGAGCTCGAAGTGACTGAGGGTGACCCTGTCAAGACAGGGCAGAAGATCGCCACGGTGCATGACGACAAGATCGCCTTCCAGATCGCGGCGCTCGACGCCCAGATCCGCGCACAAGATGCGCAGCTTGCAACCGCGCAGTCCGAGCTGACTCGCGGGGAGACGCTTCTCGGGAAGGGGATCGTCGCCGCTCAACAGCTCGACCAGCTTCGTACCGCCGTCGATGTGGCGCGCAACCAGATTGCTGCAACCGAGGCGCAGAAGGCCGTCGTTTTGCAACAACAGGCGGAAGGCGGTGTCTTTGCACCCACGACCGGACGCGTATTGACCGTGCCGGTCACGCGCGATGCGGTCGTCCTGGCAGGAGAAACGATAGCGACGATCGGAGGGGGTGGTTTCTATCTGCGCCTGGCTATCCCCGAACGCCACGCGCGGGCTCTTAAGGAAGGTGTCGACATCCGCATCGATACCGATGGCAAGGAAACGACCGGGAAGCTGGTGAAGATCTATCCGGAGATCCAGGGCGGTCGGGTCTCGGCCGATGTCGAGGTCCAGAAACTGGACACGAGCTTCGTCGAGGCGCGTGTTCTCGTAAAATTACCGGTCGGCGAACGTCACGCGCTTCTCGTCCCCAGATCGGCGGTGACCACTCGTTCGGGTATCGACTTCGTCACGGTCGAGGAAGCCGGCGCCAAGATCGAACGCGCCGTGGTGCTTGGCGAGGACGTAATCCAACCCGGTGGCAACAATGTTGAAATCCTCACCGGCGTCCGGGCCGGAGACTTGATCGTAACGCCATGAAGCCGCCTTCTGTTGGCCTGGGCATCGCGGGCGGGCTGACCCGCGCTTTCATCGGCTCGCCGCTCACCCCGCTGTTCCTCCTGGCCGCCTTCGTCTTCGGTCTCGTGGCGCTGGTCACGTTGCCGCGCGAAGAAGACCCGCAGATATCGGTACCGATGGTCGACATTCACGTCCGTGCCGACGGTCTGAAGGCTGAGGACGCAATGAAGCTCGTCACCGAACCGCTCGAGACAATCGTCAAGGGAATCGACGGCGTCGAGCATGTCTATTCGCAGACCAGCGACGATCAGGTGATGGTCACCGCCCGCTTCGTCGTGGGCACATCTTCCGATGCCGCGATCCTGCGCGTCCACGAAAAGATAAGGGCCAACCTTGACCGGATTCCGGTCGGAATCCCCGAACCCCTGATCGTCGGGCGCGGCATCAACGATGTCGCCATCATCTCTCTGACCCTCTCGCCGAAGCCCGAAGATGTCGGGCAGATCACGCCCAACGACCTGACCCGTATCGCGCGTGAACTGAGGACTGAAATCTCGAAGATCGACAATGTCGGCCTCACATATCTGGTTGGAGAGACGCAAGAGGAAATCCGCGTAGCCCCTCAGCCGGACAAGCTGGCACTCTATGGCGTCACGTTGCAGCAACTTGCCGCCAAGGTTCAAGGTGCCAACCGCGCCTTCCCTGACGGGCTGGTGCGCGACCACGGCCAGGAAATCGAGATCGTCGCCGGCCAGACGCTGAAGTCGCAGGACGAAATCGGAAATTTGCTGCTCACGACGCGCGACAACCGCCCCGTTTATGTCCGCGATGTCGCCGATGTGGCGTTCACAACCAACACCAGCGACGCGTTGGTCTCGACTGTCAGGCTTGGCAAGGACGGCGATGTCCGTGTGCCGGCGGTGACGCTTGCCATCGCCAAGCGTGCCGGATCGAACGCGGTCACCGTCGCCGACGCGGTCCTCCGGCGGGTCGCACTGCTCAAGGGCACGTTGATCCCGTCGAGCTACAATGTCGAAGTAACGCGCAACTATGGCCGAACCGCCAATGACAAGGCGAACGAACTTCTCTTCCACCTTGGCCTGGCGACGATATCTATCGTCATACTGGTGCTGATCGCGATCGGCTGGCGCGAGGCGCTGGTAGTTGCGGTCTTGATACCGGTGACGATCCTGCTTACGCTCTTCGCCAGCCGCCTGATGGGCTATACCCTCAACCGCGTCTCGCTCTTTGCCCTCATCTTTTCCATCGGCATTCTCGTAGACGACGCGATCGTCGTGATCGAGAACATCGCCCGTCACTGGGCCATGCGCGACGGTCGCGACCGCCGGCAGGCAGCGATCGAAGCCGTTGCCGAGGTCGGCAATCCTACGATCGTCGCAACGCTGAGCGTTGTCGCGGCGCTCCTTCCCATGCTGTTCGTCTCGGGCCTGATGGGCCCCTACATGAGCCCTATCCCGGCCAATGCGTCGGCTGCAATGATATTCTCCTTCTTCGTCGCGGTGATAGTGACGCCCTGGCTGATGCTCAGGATCGGCCGCAAGTCGTCAGGCAATACCCATGCACACCATTCAGCAAATGGCGGCCTGCTCGGTCGTGTCTATGCAGCGGCGGCGCGCCCGGTTCTCGCATCCAAGACAAGAAGCTGGATGTTCCTGATTGTCGTCGGCGTGCTGACGCTCGGTTCACTGGCGCTGTTCTACACCGAACATGTCACGGTCAAGCTTCTGCCCTTCGACAACAAGCCGGAACTGTCGGTCATGATCGACCTTCCGGAAGGTTCTTCCGTCGAGGCGACAGACGCGGTGGCGCAGCAGATCGCGCATGCTGCACTCGCCTTGCCTGAAGTACACTCGACGCAGGCCTATTCAGGCACGGCAGCGCCGTTCGATTTCAACGGCCTCGTGCGCCACTACTATTTGCGCGAATCCTCCGAACTCGGCCAGGTCGCCATCAATCTGTCGCCTAAGGATGATCGCGAGCGCACGAGCCATGCGATCGCGCTCGACTTGCGCAAGCGGGTCGATACGCTGTCCGTCCCCGCCGGCACCCGCCTCAAGGTTGTCGAGCAGCCGCCCGGACCGCCCGTTCTCTCGACCCTGCTTGCCGAGATCTACGGTCCGGATGCTGAGACAAGGCGCGCGGTCGCCGCCAAGGTGCAAGCTGCGATCCAATCGGTACCCTTCATCGTCGATACGGACAATTCATACGGTGAGCCGGCCCGTCGGTTGCGTGCGACCATCTCGACGGACGATCTCGACTTCTTCCACGTCCAGGAGAGCGATGTGTTCGACACGCTCGCGATCCTCAATGGCGGCGAGACGGTCGGCTATTCACATCGTGGCGGCGGCCGCCAGCCAATCCCGATCCGCATCGAGCGGGCAAAGGGCGAAAGGATTTTGGACGAGAAGTTCCTGACCACGCCGATCCCGGCCAATGCCCTGCCCGGCGAGCGCGGGGTGGTGGAACTGGGCGATGTCGTGCGCGTGACGACCGAACGCGCCTCCTATCCGATCTTCCGCCATAATGGCCGTTCCGCGGAAATGGTGACGGCAGAACTCGCCGGCCGATTTGAATCGCCGCTCTACGGAATGCTTGCCGTCCAGAAGGCGATCGATGCTCAGGATTGGGGCAATCTGCCGAAGCCCACCATCTCGTTGCACGGCCAACCGGACGATGAGAGCCATCCGACACTCTTGTGGGACGGTGAATGGGAAGTGACCTGGGTGACATTCCGCGACATGGGCGCCGCCTTCATGGTGGCGCTGCTCGGCATCTACATCCTGGTGGTGGCGCAGTTCGGTTCCTTCAAGGTGCCGCTGGTCATCCTCACGCCGATACCGCTCACCTTCATCGGCATCCTGGGCGGTCACTGGCTCTTCGGCGCTCCGTTCACCGCGACGTCGATGATCGGCTTCATTGCGCTCGCCGGCATCATCGTGCGCAACTCCATCCTTCTGGTCGACTTTATCCGCCATGCGCATTCGCCGGAGCGTCCATTGACCGAAACACTCATCGAAGCAGGTTCGGTCCGCTTCAAGCCGATCCTGCTGACGGCGCTCGCCGCAATGATCGGCGCGGCGGTGATCCTTGCCGATCCGATCTTCCAGGGCCTTGCAATCTCGCTGCTCTTCGGTCTCGCTTCCTCAACTTTGCTGACGGTGCTGGTCATCCCGGCGATCTATCGTGTGCTCCGGACATAGCCGCGGCTAACCGCAGCCACCGAATAGCTGTGCGAGGATGCGGCGCGACTCCGATCATTGTGATCGCCCTCCACTCCTTCCTGAGGGCTTGTTGGCAGCAGTTCGTTATGGGGCCTCGCTGCGCGAAGTCGCGGAAATCCTTAAGCTGTTGAATAGGGCGGTAAAATTCTCGCGGGGAGGGGGGTCACCGGACTAGTGGCCTTTTGCGCGGTCAATTCGGCCGGGCGCAGCAGGACGGGATGACAGACGGTCCCGCCATGCCGCAGGGCAGTGACGGCCGACAACGAACGTGCGCGAAGGAACCAGCGTGCTGTCCGGCCGTTTCATCCATGCGGCCGCATGGCCGCGACCGAAGGCGCATAGCATGGCAACCATTCATTCGACGGCAACCGTCGCTCGGCATCCCATTCATCCGATGCTGGTCCCATTCCCGATCGTCTGTCTCGTCGGGACATTAATCACCGATGTCACCTACTGGCGCACCGCCGAAATGATGTGGGCCGATTTCTCCGCCTGGCTGATTACGGTCGGCGTCGTGCTAGGCTATCTGGCGGCGATCGCCGGGCTGATCGATTTCTTTGGCAACCGGCTTGTGCGCCAGCAGCGGCCAGCTTGGCCGCATGTCATCGGCAATCTCGTCGTCCTCATCCTCGCCACCATTAACATGCTGGTGCATACGCATGATGCTTGGACCTCGGTGG
>JBQCFA010000303.1:0-6039 GCA_051959695.1 Rhizobiaceae bacterium | reverse complement strand
GAGCGCGCTGTCGAGCCGGGCGGCCACCCAGCAGCCGAGGATCGCGACAACGTTCAGGATGATACCGTAGAGGCCGATTTCGGTCGTCGACCAGCCGAACATCAGCGCGGCGAAGGCGCCGCCCAATGCAAGGAGCGCGTTGACGCCGTCCTGATAGAACATGCGGGCGACGAGAAAACGGAGGATGCCCGGCCTGCCGCGCACGTCGCCGAGCGTCGCACGCAGTTCCCTCAGGCCGGCGCGGACGGCCGATCCCGCCTTGCGGCCTTTCGCGGCGTCCGGCGTGAACAGGAACATCGGCAGGACGAAGACGAAATACCAGACCGCGGCCACCGGACCCGAGATGCGGGCGTCCTCGCCCGCCGCGGGGTCAAGACCAAAGAGGGGCTTCGTCCCGATGATCGTCCTGCCGGTTTCGGGCGAGCCGGCGACGAACAGCACGATCGCGACCAGCGCGATCATGCCGCCGAGATAGCCGAGCCCCCAGGCCAGATTGGATACGCGACCGATATCCGCCTCGCGGACGAGACGCGGCAGCATGGAATCGTTGAAGACGATCGAGAATTCCGCCGCCACCGAGGCGAGCGAGAAGAAAACAAGCACCGGAACGATGGCCGATCCGGGAGAAGCGAACCAGAGCAGCGAAAGGCCGGCGATCTGGATAACGGCGAAGAAGGCGATCCACGGCTTTCGCGGGCCGGTCTGGTCGGCGATCGAGCCGAGCACCGGCGAGAGGATGGCGATGACGAGGCCGGCGGCGGCGACGCCATAACCCCACGCCGCCTGCCCGAGCGCCGGGTCGGCGACCATGCGCGAAACGAAATAGGGGCCGAAGATGAAGGTGGTGACGACGGTGAAGAAGGGCTGGGCGGCCCAATCGAAGAACATCCAGCTCCAGACGCCGCGCCGCGAAACCGCGCCGTGAGGGAGCTCCGCCATTCGCGCCCGCCTGTCCGATCCGTCCTATAGCCCGGCCAGATCGGCCATCAGCGCCGAGGCTACGGAAAGCCGCGACACCGTCACATCACCGGTCTCGGTGAGAGCCTGGAGCCGGTCGCGCGTGCGCTGGATGCGATCGCCACCGGCGGCGATCCAGGCGCGCACGGGATCGGGCTCCTTGCGGTGCGTCGCCAGCGCCGCGGCGCAGATGCCGCGCCGCGCCTTGCCGAGCGCGTCCGTGGCGCGTTCCAGCGCCAGGCCGTCATAATAGTCGGTCGTCGGGATCGCCTGCGCCGCCTCCTCGATGCGTCCGATGCGGAAGATGTCGGAGACCGCGAAGAACGCCCGCGCGGCGCCGGCAAGGTCCGCTCCCGATGCCGCCGCGACATAGACGATATCAGGAACGAGCCCGGTCACGCCGAGCAAGGCCAGTTCGGCGGCAAGCTTCTCGGGCGCGCCGGCTTCCCTGAGGCTGCGGACGCGTTCTTCGTGGGACGCCAGCATGAAGGCCGGCATGATCACGGGCAGCTGCGGCTCTAGCGCGGCGCGGGCGTCCCTGAGCTTGGCGATGCGGCGGGAAAGATCGGCTGTCGCCTCGCCGTTCTTGAGAACCCATGAGGTTACCGTCTCGAGCAGGTGCGTGACGATTGCGTAGAAACCGAGCTGCGCGGAGCCGTCGACCCGGTTGTCGAGGGCGTCGATCTCGGCATAGAGCCGGTTGAGGTCGTAGCCTTCGCGGACCAGAACAAAAGCCTTGCCGATCTCTTCTTCCGTTTCACCCGTGAGATCCTTGAGCCGGCTGACGAAAGCCGGGCCGCCGCGGTTGATCATGTCATTGGCGAGACGGGTAGCGACGATCTCGCGCCGCAGCCGATGTGCGGAAATCTCCGGTTTGAACTCGCTGGCCATGCGATGCGGGAAATATCCCATGAGGTCGCGCTCGAGGTAGGGATCGTCGGGCAGGCCGCCCTTCACCAGATCGTCGAACAATGTCAGCTTGGCATAGGCGAGGAGCACGCCGAGCTCGGCCCGGGTCAGCGGCTGGCCCTTCGCCTCGCGCTCGGAAAGCGTGGCGTCGTCGGGCAGAAGCTCCACCTTGCGATCGAGCAGTCCGCGCGCCTCCAGCCCGCTGATGAAGCGTCGCTGATAGGCGAGATCGGCGAGGCCGCGCCGTTCCGAGAGGGAAAGCGCCAATGTCTGCTGGTAGTTGTTGCTGAGGACCAGTGCGGCGACGTCCTCCGTCATGTCGACCAGGAGCGTGTTGCGGGCGGCGCGCGTCAGCTTCTTCTTGCGCATGGCGGCGGCCAGCGCGATCTTGATGTTGACCTCCATGTCGGACGAATTGACGCCGGCCGAATTGTCGATTGCGTCGGAGTTGCAGCGACCGCCGAGCAGCCCGTATTCGATGCGGCCGCGCTGGGTGACGCCGAGATTGGCGCCTTCGCCGATGACCCTGGCGCCGACTTCCGCGGCCGTGACGCGGATCGCGTCGTTGGCGCGGTCGCCGGCGTCCTGGTTGCTCTCCGTGGCGGCGCGGACATAGGTGCCGATGCCGCCGAACCAGAGGAGATCGACACGCGCCTTGAGGATCGCGTTCATGATCTCGGTCGGGGTCGCGGTGGTCTTCTTCAATCCGATGGCGGCGGCGGCCTCGTCGGAAAGCTTGATGGATTTCTGCGACCGCGGAAACACGCCGCCACCCGCCGACAGCTTCGACCGGTCGTAATCCTGCCAGGAGGAACGCGGCAGGTTGAACATACGCTGCCGCTCCGTGAAGGAGCCTGCCGGATCCGGATCCGGATCGATGAAGATGTCGCGGTGGTCGAAGGCGGCGATCAGGCGCGTCTCCTTCGAGAGCAGCATGCCGTTGCCGAAAACGTCGCCCGACATGTCGCCGACGCCGACCACGGTGAAAGGCTCCTTCTGGATGTCACGGTTCATCTCGCGGAAATGCCGCTTGACCGCTTCCCAGGCGCCGCGTGCGGTGATGCCCATCTTCTTGTGGTCGTAGCCGGCGGAGCCGCCGGAGGCGAAGGCGTCGTCGAGCCAGAAGTCGTGCGCCTGGCTGATGGCGTTGGCCGTGTCGGAGAAGGTCGCCGTGCCCTTGTCGGCGGCGACGACGAAATAGGGATCGTCGCCGTCATGGCGCACGACATTCTTCGGCGGGACCACCTTGGCCCCCTGCAGATTGTCGGTGATGGAAAGCAGGCTGGAGACGAAATTGACATAGGCGTGGCGGCCGGCCTCGAAGACGGCGTCGCGGCCAGCGCCGGAAGGCTGTTGCTTCGGATAGAAGCCGCCCTTGGCGCCGACGGGCACGATGCAGGCATTCTTGACCTGCTGGGCCTTGACCAGTCCCAGCACCTCGGTGCGGTAGTCCTGTGCCCGGTCGGACCATCTGAGGCCGCCGCGCGCCACCGGGCCGAAGCGCAGATGCACGCCTTCGACTTCCGCGCCGAAGACGAAAATCTCCCGCCATGGCCTCGGTTCGGGCAACCCGTCCAGCGCCTTGGAATCGAGCTTGAGCGCCAGCGAGCGCGGTGCGTTGTCGGTGACGGGCGCGAAATGATTGGTGCGCAACGTATTGTGCACCAGGTTGAGGAACCGGCGGATGATCGTGTCCTCGTCGATATTGGGGACACCATCGAGCGCGGTCTCGATCTCCACCTCTATCGAACGCGCGTCCTCGTTCTCGCCGGCGCCGTCGATGTGGGCCGGATCAAGCCGGGCGTCGAACAGCGCCTTCAGATTCCCGGCGATCGCGGGGTGGCGCGCGAGGACGGCGGCGATGTAGTCCTGGCTCTGCGGAATGCCGGCCTGCTGCAGGTAGTGGCCATAGGCGCGCAGGATCATGATATCGGCGGATGTGAAGCCGGCGCGGTGCGCAAGCGCATTGTAGCCGTCATTGTCGCTCGCGCCCCGCCAGACGGAGAGGAACACCTCCCCGAACAGCGCCCCGTCGTCGGCGAGGTCGAGCGCGACATCATGCGCGCTTTCGAGCTCCATGTCATGAATGAAGACCGGGGACCCGCCGGCGGTCGGGATCTCGAAGGTGCGCTCGGAAATGACGCGGAAGCCCATGTTCTCGAGGATGGGTACGCGCCTGGACAGAGCCACCGGCGAGCCGAAATGGTAGATCTTAAGCGCGCCCTGAGTCTCGGTCTGGTGCGGATGGCGGTGGAAGTCGACGGCGATCGGACTTTCCTGCGCGATGCTGCCGATCTGCGCGGCGTCCCTGAGCGCCACCTTCGGCGAGAAGCTGCCGCGGTAGGAGTCGGGGAAATGCGAGGCGATCGCCACCAGGGCGGGGGCGGCGCCTTCGTCGTGGGCGGCGTCGCGTAGCGCATCCTGCCAGGTGCGCACGATATCGCGGATTTCCGCCTCGAGTTGTTCCTGCGGCACCTTCGGCGTCTTGCCCTCGGACCGGCCGATGATGAAATGGACGCGCGCCAGCGCGCCTTCCGGAAAGGACGGGTAGTAGGCCGACAGATGGCCGTCGAAAACGGTCTTCAGATATTCGCCGATGCGCGCGCGCACATCCGAATCGTAATTGTCGCGCGGCACGTAGACGATGACCGAGACGAAACGGTCGAACGGATCGGCCCGCACCAGGGCACGGACGCGCGGGCGGTCGCCGAGCGCCAGGATGGAAAGCGCGTTGTGCTCCAGCGTGCCGACGTCGATCTGGAAGAGTTCGTCACGCGGGTAGGATTCGAGGATGTTGATGAGCGCCTTGCCGGAATGGTCGGAGCCCTCGAAGCCGGAGCGCTTGAGCACGGCCTCGGCCTTGGAGCGCAGATAGGGAATCGAGAAGACGGAGCGCAGATAGGCCGTCGAGGTGAAGAGGCCGACGATGCGCAGTTCGCCCTTCAGCCTGCCTTTGCCGTCGAAGGTCTTGACGCCGATATAGTCGAGATAGTTGCGGCGATGCACGACGGATCGCGTGTTCGCCTTGGTGACGATCAGCGGCTCCGGGCCCGTCAGGAAGGCGCGGATTTCGGGCGTCGTGGTCAGTTCCTGGCCGCCGCGGCGCAGGATGCGCACGTCCGGATCGCCCAGGATGCCGATGCCGGGCTTGTCGGCGCGCTCCATGCCGCCGCCCCTGGCGCTCGCCGTATAGCGGTATTCGCGCATGCCGAGGAAGGTGAAGTTGTTGTCGCGCAGCCATTCGAGGAAGGCGACCGCCTCGGCGACCGCATCCTTGTCGAGATGGGTGTCGGCATAGCGGTAGTCGAGAATGGCCTGGTCGAGGCGCGCGAGCATGGCGCGCCAGTCATTCACGGAAGCGCGCACCTGGGCGAGGATCCATTCCAGGCGCTTCTTCAGGGCAGCCGCTTCCTCATCGCCCAGGCGGGCAACGTGGACGTGGATGACGCTGACCTTGTCGGCCGACTTGTCCTTGTGGCCTTCGGCCATTCCGGACACGCCATTGCGGGCGTGCTTCACTGCGATGATCGGATGCGTCACCCGCGTCGGGGAACCCGCGGAATCGGTGATCTCGCCGAGCACGGAATCAAAGAGGAAGGGCATGTTGTCGTTGACGACGGTGATGGCCGTCAGCGGACGGCCTTCGCGGACGATGCGGCGGTCGTTGTCCACCGCGACCACGCTTGCGCCGCTCTTGTGCTTCTTCAACGCATTCCAGGCGAGCGCGGCGGCTTCCTTGAGAACGCCGCTTTCATACGCCGCAAGGTCCTCCTCCGCGGCCCCCGCCAGAAGCAGTCGGGCAAACCGCCCCGCCTCCCCGGCCGCCTTCGGCGCGGGCGCCGGCTTGTCAGGACGGACGCGTTCGGCCATGGCGTGTCTTCCTCCCCGCCTGCGATCGCGGCATCGTAGCAGAGAAAGCGCCGTTGGCGACACCGGATCAAACGGCAGCGCCATGAATTTGGTCGACGGATATGAAGGGACGGGACGGATGACCGGGAAGCTGACAGCGCTGGAATTGAAGCCTTCCGACGATCTGAGCGAGGCGACGAAAACCTATTTCGCCAAATGCGAGGAGAAGCTCGGGCTCGTTCCCAACGTGCTCCTGTCCTACGCCTTCGACGAGAAGAAGCTGCGCGCCTTCACCGACATGTACAACGACCTGATGCTCGGGGA
>JBQCFA010000302.1:0-3176 GCA_051959695.1 Rhizobiaceae bacterium | reverse complement strand
CTCCAGGGCGTAGTGGTCGCCGCCGGCGAGCATTTCCGGCGGCACGGCGATCGAATGGGTCTGATGTTGAATGGCGTCGATCGGTACGCCCGCTGCGATTCGCCCCATTACGGGAACGGATATGCCGGCGCCTGCATCATCGTCGTTGCTGGCCGCCGGCATGCGCGGCCGCTCTGGCTGCTTGCGGCCGAGGCTGCCCTCGATGACGCTGGGCGAAAACCGGCGGCTGGGATTGAGCCCCGGGGCGATGGAATCCGGCAGCCGCAGCACCTCCAGTGCCCGCGCCCTGTTGGGTAGCCGCCTTATGAAACCGCGTTCCTCCAGCGCTGTTATGAGACGATGGATCCCGGACTTGGATGCCAGGTCGAGCGCATCCTTCATCTCATCGAACGACGGCGGGATGCCGGTCTCCTTCAGCCTTTCGTGGATGAACATCAGGAGTTCGTGCTGTTTGCGCGTGAGCATCGCGATTTCCCCGGGAATCAGCGTGGTAAACAAAACCAGAACAAACACTATCTGTTCCAGTTGTGTTCCGCAACCGTTTAAATTTCAGTGAACCGAGGGCGAAATGACGGTCGCCGGTCAGCGGAGCATGAGGACCGTGCAGGAATCGCCGACGGCGGCGGCGGGAGTACGCGGCTCGCGGACGATCAGGCAGTTCGCCGCTGCCAGCGTCTTCAACATGGACGAATCCTGCCGGTCGAACGGAGTGGCGGTAAGGCCCGCCGGGGTCTCTTCCGCCAGCGCCCGGACATAGTCCTGCCGGCGATCGTTTTCCGGCATCGCCTTGCCGAGGCGGGCGTCGCGTATGTCGGGGCGGTACGGCCGTCCGCCGCGGCGCGCCAACAGGGGCTTGAGGAAGAGATGGGCGCCGACGAGACTCGACACCGGGTTCCCCGGCAGGCCGAGCGCGCGCATCGCGCCGATCCGGCCGAACATCAGCGGCTTGCCCGGCCGCATGGCGATCTTCCAGAAATCGAGTGTCATCCCCTCGCGGGTAAGCACTTCGCGAACCAGATCGTGGTCGCCGACTGAAGCGCCCCCGAGCGTGATCAAGATGTCGGCGCGGGCATCGATCGCGTGGTGGAGCACGGCCGCGATCAAGTCGCGATCGTCGGCGACGATGCCGAGGTCCAGGACGGTGGCGCCGGCGTCTCGTGCAATGGCCGCCACGCCATAGCCGTTGGAGGCGATGATCTGGTCCGGGCCCGGCTTGCTGCCCGGAGGCAGAAGCTCGTCGCCAGTGGCGATGATCGCCACCAGCGGACGCCTGACCACCGGGAGCTGGGCATGATTGGCCGCTGCGGCGAGCGACAACGCTGCAGCGTCGAGCAGCCGCCCGGCGGGAAGCAGTGCCTCGCCTTGGCTGAAATCGAGGCCGGCGCGGCGGACATGGCGACCCGGCGTCACGCTCTCCATGGCTTCGATCGCATTCCCGCCGAGGACATGCGCATCCTCCTGAAGGAGGATCGCGTCGGCCCCTTCCGGGACCGGTGCGCCGGTGAAGATGCGCACGGCCTCGCCCTTGCCGACCGCCCCTGCGTAACGCTTGCCGGCGGGCGCCGCGCCGATCACCGTGAGCCGCGCGGGGAGGGCGGCCACATCCCCAGAACGCACCGCGTAGCCATCCATGGCCGAGGCGTCGAAAGGCGGCTGGGTCCGTAGCGCCGCAAGCGGCCCGGCGAGAACGCGCCCGTCAGCCTCCGCGATCGGCACGCGTTCGGCTTCGAGCGGCCCGGCGCCGGCAAGGAGCCGTCCCAGCGCCTCTTCGACGGGCAGCAGGTCGCCCCCGTTCATGCGCCTTCGGCCTTGTAGTCGCCAGACTTGCCGCCCGTCTTCTCGACCAGGCGAATACCACCGAGAACCATGCCGCGGTCGACCGCCTTGGCCATGTCATAGATGGTGAGGCAGGCGACGGAGGCCGCCGTCAGCGCCTCCATCTCCACTCCCGTTTTGCCGGTGACGCGGGTTGTCGCAGTGACCCGGAGGCCGGGCAGGGCTTCGTCCGGTTCGATCTCGACGGAAACCTTGGTCAGGAGAAGCGGATGGCATAGCGGGATGAGTTCGTGGGTTCGCTTCGCCGCCATGATGCCGGCAATGCGGGCGGTCCCCAGCACATCCCCCTTCCTGGCGTCGCCGGCCATGATCATGCGCAGCGTTTCTGGCCGCATGGTCACTGTGCCCTCGGCGATCGCCGTGCGCTCGGTCTCGGCCTTGGCGCCGACATCGACCATGTTGGCCTCGCCGCCCGATCCGAGATGCGTCAAACCCGTCGCCATGGCGGTCACTCCGCCGCGCTCCGCGCGCCGCCCAGTCCGGTCAAGAGGGCGCGCGTCGCGGTCGCCACGTCGGCCTGCCGCATGAGGCTTTCGCCGACGAGGAACGCGCCGATGCCGCTTTGGGCGAGGCTGAGACAGTCCGAGTGCGTGAAGATGCCACTTTCGCCGACGAGCAGCCAATCCGGCGGCGCGAGCCTAGCCAGACGGCGCGAGGTTTCCAGGCTGACATCGAACGTCCTCAGATCGCGGTTATTGATACCGATCAGCCGGGAGGACAGCTTGAGCGCGCGCTCCATCTCGGCCTCGTCATGCACTTCGACCAGCGCATCCATGCCGAGTTCGAACGCGGCATCCTCGAGCGCGCGCGCGAGATCGTCCGTCACGCTCGCCATGATGATGAGAACCGCGTCGGCGCCCCAGGCGCGCGCCTCGTGGACCTGATAGGGATCGAACAGGAAATCCTTGCGCAGCGCGGGCAGGGCGGTCGCCGAGCGCGCGGCGGTCAGGTATTCCGGCGCCCCCTGGAAAGACGGCCGGTCGGTCAGCACGGAAAGGCAGGCCGCGCCGCCTTCCTGGTAAGCGCGGGCCAGCGCCTCCGGGTCGAAGTCGGCGCGGATCAACCCCTTGGACGGGCTCGCCTTCTTGACCTCGGCGATCAGGGCGAACTCGCCGGCGTCGCGCTTTGCCCGCAATGCCCGGGCGAAGCCGCGCGGACGATCCTGCGCGCGGGCGCGGGCAGCCATCTCGGCGAGAGGCGCTGCCGCCTTGGCCGCGGCGATCTCCTGGCGCTTATAGGCCTCGATCTTCTTCAATATGTCGGCCATTCTGGGTCAGCCTGGTCGGTTGGAGACGTCCACGAGCTTCGTCAGCGCCGCGCGCGCATTGCCGCTGTCGATC
>JBQCFA010000301.1:0-16570 GCA_051959695.1 Rhizobiaceae bacterium | reverse complement strand
AGAGCGGGATGAGGAAGAACAGCGCCGACACGATCAGGAATGCGTAGATGCCGACCCGCGCCGGCGACAGGCGCTCGGGCTTGGGGCCTTGCGCCTCGTCACGCGCTTCGTCGCGCGGCCTTGCGCCGGTCCGCCGCATGTCGGCGCCGCCACGATCGTGCTCATGCGCCTGCCTCCGCGCGCAACCTGCGCCGCCAGCCGACGATGCCGACGATCGAAAGAAGCAGGATGATCGGGACCAGCATCATCGTGGCGGCGGCCATGCCCTGGCCGACATTCTGGCTCGAAGTGATCATGTCGATGACATAGACCGCCGGCATGTTGGTGGAGATGCCGGGGCCGCCACCGGTCATGGCGATGATCAGGTCATAGACGCGCACGACGCTCACGCATTGCAGGACGAAGGCGGTCGCGAGCGCCCCGCGCATCATCGGCAGCGCGATGAAGAGGTAGGTGCGCCAGGCCGGGATGCCGTCCACCTTGGCGGCCTTCCAGATCTCGGAATCGATGCCGCGCAGGCCGGCGAGCATGATCGCCATCGACACGCCGCTGCCCTGCCAGATGCCGGCGACCACGAGCCCGTAGATCGCCGTATTGACATCGACCAGCGGCGCGAAATGGAAATTCGCCCAACCCCAATGGTGCATGGCCGATTGCAGGCCGAGATTGGGATCGAGCGCCCATTGCCAGACCAGCCCCGTGACGATCAGCGACATGGCGAAGGGAGAGAGGAAGATGGAGCGCAGCAGGTCCTCGGCGCGGATTTTCTGGTCCATGAAGACGGCGAGCAGGAAGCCGAAGACCATGTTGCCGCCGATCGTCAGCAGGCCGTAGATCCAGATGTTGGAGACGGAGACCAGCCAGCGGTCGCTCGACCACAGGCGATGGTACTGCTTGAGGCCGACGAAGTCATAGGCGGGGAAGAGCTTGGAACTGGTGAAGGACCAGAAGAAGGTAAAGGCGATGCCGATGACGAAGACGCCGACGGCGACCAGGATCATCGGGATCGTGCCGAGGACCGCGCTGTAGTTGAAGCGTCGCCGCGTTCGAGCCATCGGGCCTTTCCTGAGCCGGTTGAATCGATGAACTGCCGATAAGCACTCACCCCACCCCGGCCTTCGACCGGACCCTCCCCCTGACAGGGGGAGGGAAAGACGGCGCCCTTCCTCCCCTCGAGGGGGAGGCGGCCCGTCAGGGCAGGAAGGGATGAATTCGGCTGATGCCGAGCCGAATGCCGCTCGTTCTCATCAATCCGAGTTCTTGATGATGGAGACGAACTTCTTCTGCGCCGCGTCGACCGTCATGGAATCGTCGGCCCAGAACTGGTTGATGAGCGAGTTCAACTGGTTCGACGTGTCTTCGGTGATAAAGCGCTGGACGCTGGTGGCGATGCGCTTCGGATCGTCGACCGCCTTCAGTGCCTTCTGCATGCACGGGTCCGCCGTCGCCATGTCGACGTCGCCGCGCACCGGCATGGAGCCCTTGGCGTTGTTGAAGGCGACCTGCACCTTCGGGCTGATCAGAAGGGCGGCGAGACGCTTCTGCGCCGCTTCCTTGTCTGCGTCCTTCTGCTTCGGGAAGACGATGACGTCGCCATCGGTGCTGACGATGGGATTGTCCTCGTCGAGGCCGATCATGCAGCCGAAATCCTTGACGCCGGTCATGCCGGCCGCCGCGAATTCGCCGCGCGCCCAGTCGCCCATGATCTGGAGCCCGGCCTTGCCGGTGATCACGAGGTTGGTGGTATCGTTCCAGTTGCGGTTGGCATAGCCGCTGTCGGTGAACTGCTTCAGGTCCTTCAGTTCGGTGAGCACCTGCTTGACGCCGTCGCCACCGGCGATGTCGGCGTCCTTCTTGCCGTACATCTGCTCCATCTTGGGGATGCCGATCTTGTAGAGCACCATCTGGTCGAAGGCGCCCTTGATCTGCCAGCCATTGCCGTCGCCGCCGATGGCGAAGGGAATGATGCCGGCCTCCTTGAGCTTCGGCGCATCCTTGACGAACTCGTCGAAATTCTTCGGGTCGGCGACGCCGGCCTTCTCGAAGGCGGTCTTGGAATACCAGCCCCACGGCCAGGAATGGATATTGACCGGCACGCAATACCAGTGTCCGTCGACGAAACAGGCATTGGCGATCTTCTTCGGACGGATCACGTCGGCCCAGTGGCCTTCCTTGGCGACGTCGTCGAGCTGCAGGAGCAGGTTGTTCTTGATCAGCTCCTCGTATTCGCGGCCGGGATTGAACTGCGCCGCGCCGGGCGGATCGCCGCCGAGCACGCGCTGCATGACGGTGGCGCGCGCCGTCTGGCCGAGCGCGATGGCGCTGTCGACCCACTTGTCGCCCTTCCCGTCATTGTCGAACGCCTTGGCGAATTCGGCGACGGCACGGGACTCGCCCTTCGACGTCCACCAGTGGATGACCTCGAGGTCGGTGGCCTTCGCCGGCGCGGAAAATTGAAAGGCGGCCGCTGCCGTGATGGCGGCGGTCATGAGCTTGTAACGCATCACTCTCCTCCCGATCTGAAACGTTGCAGATTGAAGGCTATGCGAACTGACGGCCTTAGGCAACGGCGGAATCGTCTCCGGGCGCGATTTTTTTCTTGCCTCGAAAAAATTCCGTCGAACGAGAGATTTCCAATCGGGTTGCCGGGTCGCTGCTGCGGCGCAATAAATTTTCCCCGTTATCACACTCAACCTGCTGAAATTCCTGATCTCGCATTTGCTCAACGCCTGAACCGGAAGCCATGACGAGTCGGTCTTTTGCGGGTGGAAACGGCACCATTCGCCCGCCGCCATGTTTTCATCTGAAACGTTGCAGATTATTGTCTTTTCGTCATTCCGGCCGGCAAGATGTGCTATCGGCGACACCGACACGGGCGAAGGGATCGGAAGAAAACATGGATACGCCTGCCGGCGAGCGGCCGACGCTGAAGACGATAGCCTTCATGACCGGACTCGGCATCACCACCGTTTCGCGGGCCCTGAAGGACGCGCCCGAGATCGGCGAGGAAACACGCCGTCGCGTGCAGCTCGTCGCCAAACAGGTCGGCTATCGGCCGAACCGCGCCGGCGTGAGGCTGAGGACGGGCAAGACCAACGTCATCAGCCTGATCCTGAACACCGAGCAGGAGGTCACCGGCTTCTCCTCCGACATGATCTACGGCATCTCCGAGGTGCTGGCGGACACGCCCTACCATCTCATCGTCACGCCCTATTCGCGCAGGAACGACCCGATGGAGCCGGTGCGCTACGTGGTGGAGACCGGCTCGGCCGACGGCATCATCATCTCGCGCACCGAGCCCGATGATCCGCGCGTGCGATACATGCTGGAACGCGGCTTTCCCTTCGCCGCACATGGCCGCACCCATATGGGCCTGGAGCACCCCTGGCACGATTTCGACAATTTCGCCTATGCGCGCGAAGCGGTGGACGCGCTGGTCGCCGCCGGGAGGCGGCGGCTTACCCTCATCGGACCTTCGCCGACCCTGTCCTATCACTATCACATGCGCGACGGCTTCCTCGAGGGCCTTTATGAAAGCGGCGCCGGCGAGGTGCCGTTCCACGGGGCCACGCTCGACAGCCCCATCGGCGACATCAAGACACAGATCGTGGGGATGATGCGGCGCGCGAACCGTCCCGACGGCATCGTCAGCGGTTCCGGCGGCGCTTCCTTCGCCATCGTCGCCGGAATTGAGGAGGCCGGATTGGTGCTCGGCCGGGAGGTCGACCTCGTCTCCAAGCAGTCTTCGCGCCTGCTGCACTGGTTCCGGCCGGAGATCTTCACGGTGAACGAGGACATCAAGCTTGCCGGCCGCGAGCTGTCTTCGGCGGTGCTGAAGCGGATCGGAGGGGCAGATGCCAAGTCGCTGCAGAGCTTGAGCGTGCCGGACCGGCCGATGAGAGGGTGAGAGGCTTCCCTACCCGTGTCCGCCCCACGGGCCGTGCTGCTCGCCCTTCATGTCGACACGCTCGAAGCCGTGCGCGCCAAAGAAATCGCGCTGGCCCTGGATGAGGTTGGCGGTGCCCCGCCCCTGCCGGTAGGCGTCGAAATAGGCGAGCGCGGAGGAAAGCGCCGGCACGGGCAGGCCGGCCTCGGCGGCCCAGGCGACGGTGCGGCGCAGTGAGGGATGCGCCTCGCTCATCATCTTCACGAAGCTCGGCGCCACCAGCAGGTTGGTGACGGGACCGGCCTTGTAGGCCTCCGCGATCGTGTCGAGGAACTGCGAGCGGATGATGCAGCCGGCACGCCAGATCCTGGCGATGGTCGGCATGGGCAGCTTCCACTTGAATTCGCGCGAGGCGGCCTCCATCACCGCGAACCCTTGAGCATAGGCGGCGATCTTGCCGGCGAAAAGCGCCAGTTCCAGGTCATCGGCCGACAGCTTGTCCCGCTCGGGCAGCGCCACCTTGCGACGGTAGAGCTTCTCGGCGGCCTCGCGCTCGTCCTTCATTGCCGACAGACTGCGCGCGGCGACAGCCGCCTCGATCGCCGTGGCCGGCACGCCCATCTGCTGTGCCTCGATGACCGACCAGCGGCCGGTGCCCTTCTGCCCGGCCTTGTCGAGGATCAGATCGACCATCGGCTTGCCGGTCTTCGGGTCGGCGGCAGCCAGAACCGATCCGGTGATCTCGATCAGATAGGAGTTAAGCCGGCCCTCGTTCCATTCCGCAAAGACCGACGCGATCTCCTTGGGCTTCATCTTCAGGCCATCGCGGAAGATGCCATAGATCTCCGCGATCATCTGCATGTCGGCATATTCGATGCCGTTATGGATCGTTTTCACGAAATGCCCGGCGCCGCCCGCCCCGAGCCAGGCGCAGCAGGGCTCACCGTCGAACTTGGCGGCGATGGCGTTCAGGATAGGCTTGATGCGGCTATAGGCTTTCTTGTCGCCGCCCGGCATGATCGACGGTCCGTGGCGCGCGCCTTCCTCGCCGCCGGACACGCCCATGCCCACGAAGGAGATGCCGGAGCCATCGAGATCGGCGAAGCGGCGCACGGTGTCGTGGAAGTTGGCGTTGCCGGCATCGATGATGATGTCGCCTTCGGACAGGAACTCGCGCAGCTTGGCGATCTCCTCGTCCACCGCCGGGCCGGCTGAGACCATCAGGATGATCGGCCGCGGCGGCCGGATCGCCCGGACAAGGCCCTCGAGCCTCGTGCAGGGAACGATGCGCTGGCGCAATTCGCCGGCCGATTCGAAGAAGGCTCCCGTCTTGGAGGTGGTGCGGTTGTAGACGGCGATCGCGTGGCCCTTTTCAGCGATGTTGAGGGCAAGATTGGAGCCCATGACACCGAGGCCGATGAGGCCGATTTCCGCTTGCGCCATATTTCCATCCCACGTCGTTGCCCGGCGCCGCGGACCCCGTCCGTAGGTCATGCCGAGGTCTGCGATGATGGACGGCGCCAAGCCCCGGCGTCAACCGGCGCAATCGCAATGCAGGCATGCAACGTGGCAGGGAAGTGGCTATTCCCACCCTCCCGACGGACGGGAGGATGGGAGCCTTCTAGGCGTTCGCCTTCGTGACCGCGCGCTTCGCCATGACGACCACGAGGTTGGCGCGGTAGTCGGCCGACGCATGAATGTCCGACAGGAGATTCTTCGACGGCACCTTGACGCCATCGAGCGCCGCCGCATCGAATTTCTTCGACAACGCCGCCTCTATCTCCTTGGCGCGGAAGACGCCTTCCTCGCCGGCGCCGGTCACCGCGACCTTCACCCCGTCCTTGCCCTTGGCGACGAAGACACCGGTCATGGCGTAGCGCGAGGCCGGATTGCGGAACTTCTCATAGCCGGCCTTGGCCGGCGCGGCGAACTTCACCGCCGTGACGATCTCGCCGTCCTTGAGCGCGGTCTCGAACAGGCCGGTAAAGAACTTCGCCGCGGCGATCTCGCGCTTGTTGGTGACCACCGTCGCGTCGAACGCCAGAAGGGCAGCCGGATAGTCGGCGGCCGGGTCGTTGTTGGCGATGGAACCGCCGATCGTGCCCTTGTGGCGGACGGCGGGGTCGCCGATGTGCGAGGCAAGGTCGCACATCGCCGGGCAGACGGCGGCGAGCTTCTCGTTCGCCGCGACTTCGGCGTGCGTCGTGCCGGCGCCGATCGTCACGTTCTTACCGGACACCTTTATGCCTTTCATCTCGGCAATACGCCCGAGGTCGATCAGGTCGCTCGGCGCCGAGAGACGTGTCTTCATGGCCGGGATCAGCGTCATGCCGCCGGAAAGGAATTTCGCGTCCTCGCCCTTTTTCGCCAGTTTGACAGCGTCGTCGAGGGATGAGGCACGGTGATAGGTGACGGAATACATCTTATGTCCTTTCGCTCACGGGCCGCACGCTCGCGCTTTGCGTTCGCTGGCCCTTCGCGGGGACGGGCAACCCTGCCCGGCGGCCGGTCGGCCTTGCCTCGCCTTGCTCGGATTGGCGCGGCACCCGCATGGTTGATCCTAATGCCTGGTCGCGGCCTTCAGTGCCTTCCACACCGTCTGCGGCGTCGCCGGCATTGCAAGATCGTTGTTGCCGATGGCATCGGTGATGGCGTTGATGACGGCAGGCGGCGAGCCGATGGCGCCGGCCTCGCCGCAGCCCTTTATGCCGAGCGGATTGCTCGGGCATGGCGTGTTCGAGGTTGATACCTTGAAGGAAGGAAGATCGTCGGCGCGCGGCATCGTGTAGTCCATGTAGCTTGCCGTGACGAGCTGGCCCGACGCAGGGTCGTAGTGGCAGCCTTCGAGCATGGCCTGGCCGATGCCCTGGGCGATACCGCCATGGACCTGGCCCTCGACGATCATCGGGTTGATGATGTTGCCGAAATCGTCGGCGGCGGCGAACTGAACAATCTCGGTGACGCCGGTTTCCGGGTCGACCTCGACTTCGCAGATGTAGCAGCCAGCCGGGAAGGTGAAGTTGGACGGGTCGTAGAACGCCGTCTCCTTCAGGCCCGGCTCCATGCCCGCCGGCAGGTTGTGGGCGGTGTAGGAGGCCAAAGCCACCTGGAACCAGGGCAGTTTCTTGTCCGTGCCGGCCACCTTGAGCTCGCCGTTCTCGATGACGATGTCGCCCTCGTCGGCTTCCATCAGATGCGCGGCGATCTTGCGGGCCTTGGCCTCGACCTTGTCGAGCGCCTTGAAGATGGCGCTCATGCCGACGGCGCCGGAGCGCGAACCGTAGGTGCCCATGCCCATCTGCACCTTGTCGGTGTCGCCATGCAGGATGGAGACGGTGTCGAGGGGCACGCCCAGCCGCTGGGCGACGAGCTGCGCGAAAGTCGTCTCGTGGCCCTGGCCGTGGCTATGCGAGCCGGTGAGCACCTCGATCGTGCCGACAGCGTTGACGCGCACTTCCGCCGATTCCCACAGGCCGACGCCGGCGCCGAGCGAGCCGACCGCCGCCGAGGGCGCGATGCCGCAGGCCTCGATATAGCAGGAAATGCCGATGCCCCGCAGCTTGCCCTTCTGGGCCGCGGCCTTCTTCCTCGCCGGGAAGCCGGCATAGTCCGCGGCCTTCATGGCGGCGTCGAGGGAGGCGCCGAAATCGCCGGCGTCGTAGTTCATGATGACCGGCGTCTGGTGCGGGAAGGTGGTGATGAAATTCTTGCGGCGCAGCTCAGCGGGAGATACGCCCAGTTCCCGCGCCGCCGTCTCCACCGTGCGCTCGAGCAGGTAGCAGGCCTCCGGCCGGCCGGCGCCGCGATAGGCGTCGACGGGCGCGCTGTTGGTGTAGACCGCGCGCACATTCGCGTGGATGGCGGGTATGTCGTACTGGCCCGAAAGCAGCGTCGCGTAGAGATAGGTCGGCACGGAGGAGGAGAAGAGCGACATGTAGGCGCCGAAATTGGCGATCGTGTCGACCTTGAGCCCGGTGATGCGATTGTCCTTGTCGAAGGCCATCTGCACTTCCGAGACATGGTCGCGGCCATGCGCGTCGCACATGAAGCTTTCCGTCCGGTCGGCCACCCACTTGACGGGCACGCCGGTCTTCTTCGACGCCCACAGGCAGACGATCTCCTCCGGATAGATGAAGATCTTGGAGCCGAAGCCGCCGCCGACGTCGGGCGCGATGACGCGCAGTTTGTTCTCGGGTGCGACGTTATAGAAGGCGCTCAGCACCAGGCGCGCCACATGCGGGTTCTGGCTCGTCGTCCAGCAGGTGAAATGATCCTCCGCCTTGTCGTAATGACCGAGCGCCGCGCGCGGCTCCATGGCGTTGGGGACCAGCCGGTTGTTGACGAGACGGATCTTCGTCACATGCGCTGCCTTGGCGATCGCATCGTCCGTCGCCTTGGAATCGCCGAGCTCCCAATCGTAGATCAGGTTCCCTTCGGCTTCCGGATGGATCTGCGGTGCGCCCTTCTTCAGCGCCTGGACGGCATCAGCAACGGCCTTCTTCTCCCTGTAGGAAACCTCGACCGCCTCGGCGGCGTCGCGGGCCTGGCCCTTGGTCTCGGCAACGACGATCGCGACCGCGTCGCCGACGTAACGCACCCTGTCGATCGCGAGGGGCGACCATGCGCCCATCTTCATCGGCGAGCCGTCCCGTGAATGGATCATCCAGCCGCAGATCAGGTTGCCGATACCGTCATCCTTCAATTGCTTGCCGGTCAGCACGGCGATGACCCCCGGCATGGCCTCGGCCTTCCTGGTGTCGATCTTCCTCAAGTCGGCATGCGCGTAGGGGCTGCGTACGAACGCGGCATGCTTCATGCCCGGAACGACCATGTCGTCGACATAGCGGCCGGCGCCGGTGATGAAGCGCCTGTCTTCCTTGCGCGCGACCCGCGCGCCGATGCCTTCGATGCCCATCTTCAAGTTCCTCCCGGATTTGTCGGTCGTCAGTAGCGGGTCGCCGGTCGTGGCCTTATGAATAACGACCGACGAAGCACGACAGACTCCCTAAGCCGCCTTCTTCGCCTTGCCCTTCGACCCTTTCGCCATCGTCTTCGAGGCGGCGAGCACCGCCTTGACGATATTATGGTAGCCGGTGCAGCGGCAGATATTTCCTTCGAGTTCGTGGCGGACCGTCGCCTCGTCGAGCCCTTCGGGGTGGCGCGCGATCATGTCCACCGAGGTCATGATCATGCCGGGCGTGCAGAAGCCGCATTGCAGGCCGTGATGCTCCTTGAAAGCCGCCTGCACGGGATGCAGTTCCGCGCCGCCGGCCAGCCCCTCGATCGTGGTCACCGTCGAGCCGGAGGCCTGGACCGCCAGCATGGTGCAGGACTTCACAGCCTTGCCGTCGACATGCACCACGCAGGCGCCGCATTGCGAGGTGTCGCAACCGACATGCGTCCCGGTGAGGCCGAGATTCTCGCGCAGGAAGTGAACGAGCAGCGTGCGGTCCTCGACCGTGCCCGACACTTTCCGGCCATTCACTACGAGCGATACGTCAGACATGGATCCTCCCTGAATTCACGGATGCGCCGATCCAAGATCGAAACGCCCCTTCAACATGCACGACCGTCGCGACCCTAGCACGACAATGCAGTCCGGCATGAACCGGTCATATTGTACTTTCGACCGAAGCGGGGTCCGGGCGCAAGTTGCCAAACGGCGAATTGCCGGCAATGATGCTCCAACAGGCCAGCAAGAAGAGCCGGATCACAGGGAGATGGTCACGCCGTGGCCGAGCGTACCCGATATGATTGCGGAATCGTGGCGCTGACCGCGCCGGGCATCGGCGCGGACGGGCTGGCGCGGATGGTGGCCGACGAGGCCGCAAGACGGGACGCCGGCTTCGCCTTCATATTCCACTCACCGTCGCTCTTCACCTCCGAAGCGATCGAAGCTTCGATGCGCGAACACGCACCGGGGCTGGCGCATGCCGGCTGCACGACCGCGGGCGAGATAACGCCCCACGGCATAGGCGACGGGGAGGCGCTGGCGCTGCTGCTGCCGGCGGCGCATTTCACCGTCCGATCGGCGCTGATCGAAAACATTTCGAATTCCGGCATGGATAGCGTCGCGGGCGAGGTGGAACGCCTGATCCACGAACTCGACGATTGCGGCGGCGGACCGGGCCGCGGGCGCTTCGCCATGTGCCTGATCGACGGCATGTCTTTCGCGGAGGAGGCGGTGACCGCCGCCATCCACTGGGCGCTGGACGACATACCCCTCGTCGGCGGCTCGGCGGGCGACGATCTGAGATGGCAGAATCCGGTGCTCTTCCACAATGGCAGGGTCTGTTCTGACAGCGCGGTGATCCTGCTGGTGGCCACCGACCTGCCCTTCAGCATCTTCAAGACCGACAATTTCATACCGACGGACGCCAAATTCGTCGTCACCGCGTCCGACCCCGACCGCCGCATTGTCTCCGAGCTCAACGCGCGTCCCGCCGCGATCGAATATGCCGAGGCGCTCGGCAAGGATACCGGCTCGCTGTCGCAGATGACCTTCGCCTCCTCCCCCGTGGTCGTGCGTGTCGGCGGCGAATATTTCTGCCGCGCCATCCGCGATGCGGGAGGAGACGGGTCGCTCGCCTTCGCCTGCGCCATCGACGACGGCGTCGTGCTCACGCTTGCCGAGGCGCGCGGCATGGTCGAATCGACCCGCTCGGCACTCGACGAGCTCGACCGCCGCCTCGACGGCATCGACATGGTTCTCGGCTTCGACTGCTGCTACCGCCGCATAGACGCTGCCAACCGGCAGATCATGCGGCCGATGGCGGAGCTCTACCGCAAATACAACGTGGTCGGCTTCGGGACCTACGGGGAGCAATATCAGTCGATGCACCTCAACCAGACCCTCACCGGCATCGCGTTCGGGCGAGGACAGGCCATACGCGCCGAAGCGGCGGAGTAGGATGGCGCTCAACGACATCGCCGACCTGGAGCGCCTGCGGCGCATCAACGATGCGCTGATCGGGCGCGTCGAGCGTTCGATGGACCAGCAGGCGAACGCCTTCTCGCTGTTCCAGACGGCGATCAACCTGGAAAACCGCATCCGCGCGCGCACCGACGAACTGCGCTCGACGCTGCGTCGGCTGGAGCAGTCGAACCACGAACTGGCGCTGGCCAAGGAGGCGGCGGAGCAGGCCAATCTGTCCAAGACGCGCTTTCTCGCCGCCGCCAGCCACGACGTCCTGCAGCCGCTCAATGCCGCGCATCTGTCGATCTCGGCACTCGCCGATCTGCAGAGCTCCGACGACGGACGCCGGCTCGCCGCGCAGGTGTCGAGCGCGCTGGAGACGATGGAGGACGTGCTGCGCACCCTGCTCGACATTTCCAAGCTCGACGCCGGCGTCGTGCGGCCGGAACTCTCGGACGTGGAACTGCAGCCGCTCTTCCGCTCGCTGGTGTCGGACTTCTCGCCGATGGCGGCCAAGAAGGGACTGCAATTGCGCTTCCGGCCGACCAATGCCGTCATCCGCACCGACCGCACGCTCTACCGGCGCGTGCTGCAGAACATCATCTCCAACGCCATTCGCTACACCGTCAAGGGCGGCGTCATCGTCGGCACGCGCCACAAGGCCGGCAAGATCGCCGTCGTCGTCGCGGATACCGGCATCGGCATCCCGCAAGAGCAATATGAAGCGGTGTATGAGGAATTCCAGCGCGGCCGAAACGCGAGCGAGGCGGAACGATCGAGCGGCGGGCTGGGACTCGGCCTCGCCATCGTCAAGCGCCTGATCTCGGCGCTCGGGCACGACATCTCCTTCACTTCCGGGCTCGGCAAGGGGACAGTCTTCCAGGTGAGCGCACAGCCCGCCGCGGCCCAGCCCGTGCCGCGCGCCCGGCCAACGCGCGCCGTCGAGGCGCCACGCTTTTACGGCCTGTACGGTGTCCGTATCCTGCTGGTGGAAAACGACGTGCCGGTCATGGAGGCCATGTCCTCCCTGCTCGAGCGCTGGCATTGCTCGATCCGCATCGCCTCCTCCACGCAGGAATCGCTCGAACAGCTGGGCGACACGAACTGGGTGCCGGATCTCATCATCGCCGACCAGCACCTCGACCACGGCGATCTCGGCTCGATCACCATCGGCGAGGCGCGTCGATATCTCGGTCGTGCCGTCCCTTCGCTGATCATCACGGCCGACCCGTCCGAGGCGCTCGCCGCGGCCACAAGGCAGTCGGGCATCGAACTGATGCATAAGCCGGTGAAGCCTGCCGAATTGAGGGCGCTGATGGCACATCTGCTGGCGTGAGCCGGCAGCGAACGAACGATGGAGTCCATCGGAGCACTAAGAGGCCTGTTCGTCATTCGTTGGTCGCTGGTCGCTACCCGCTCCAAATCCCTCGCCTTCCCGAAACAGCTCTCCATGCTCCAGCCGCGAGACCTCGATGACCGCCTGCGTGCGGCTATAAACGTGGAGTTTGCGCAGTATCTCCGAGACATGCGCCTTCACCGTCGTCTCGCCGACCTGGAGCTCGAAGGCTATCTGCTTGTTGAGGAGGCCTTGCCTGAGCATGCCAAGCACGCGCATCTGCTGCGGCGTAAGCGTCGCGATACGGCGCACCAGTTCGGCGCGATCCTGGCGCGACGCATCGGCGGACTGCTCGGCGAGCGTCTCGGGAACATAGACCTCGCCTGCCATCACCTCGCGGATCGCCTTGGCGAGATCGTCCTTGCGCGCCGATTTTGGGATGAAGCCGGCGGCACCGTAGGAGAGCGTCTCGGAAACGATGCGCGGATCCTCGTGTCCCGAAACCACGACGACGGGCAGGCGGGGATAGCGCGTCCGTATCGTCAGCAATCCCTCGAAACCCTGTACATCGGGAATGGAGAGATCGAGCAGGGCGAGGTCGAACGCCCCTCCCTCATGCAGGATGGCGAGCGCGTGCTCGACCAGGCGCGCCTCCACCGTCTCCGCATCCGGATAGACGAGGTGCAGGGCGCTCCGCAGCGCCTCGCGGAAGAGGGGATGATCGTCGATGATGAGGAAGCGCAGCATGACGGCTTCATACACCATGGGGGCGCGACCGTCTTTCGGCATCAAGTACACATCGCCGACAAGCAGGCGGCCACATGTGGTGGCGTCACGGCCCGCCGAGCGACTTATGTCGCTGATGAAAAGTCGGTGCTCAGCCGACGAAGGCGCGCTCGACGACGAAATCGCCCGGCTCGCTGTGCGATCCCTCGCGGAAGCCGGCCCTCTCAACCAGCGCCTTGACGTCGTGCAGCATCGCCATCGAGCCGCAGATCATGACTCGATCGTTGGCGGGATCGAATGGCTCGGCGCCGAGATCGGCGAAGAGTCGGCCGTCCTCGATGAGCGCCGTGATGCGGCCCATGCGCGGAAACTGCCCGCGGGTCGTGGAGGAATAATAGGTCAGCCTTCCGTTGGTCAGTTCACCGATCAACGCATCCTCGACGCTCTGGCGGTAGAGCTCGGCGCCGTACTCAAGCTCCGCCACATCGCGGCAGGTGTGGGTCAGGACGATCTGGTCGAACTTCTCGTAGGTCTCGGGATCGCGGATGAGGCTGGCGAAGGGCGCGATGCCGGTGCCGGTCGAGACCATGTAGAGCCGCTTCGCCGGCGTCAGCGCGTCGAGCACCAGCGTGCCGGTCGATTTCTGGCGCAGCAGTACCGTGTCGCCGGCGACGATCTTCTGCAGGTGCGAGGTCAGCGGGCCGTCAGGCACCTTGATGGAGAAGAATTCGAGCTCGTCGTCCCAGGCTGGGCTGGCGATCGAATAGGCGCGAAAGACCGGGCGCTCGGCGTTGGGCAGGCCGATCATGACGAACTCGCCCGAGCGAAAGCGGAATCCCTGCGGGCGGGTGATGCGGAACGAAAAGAGCCGATCGGTATAGTGCGTGACCGAGACGACCCTTTCGGCGTAGACATTTGCGGGAATCGGAAAGGCGGGGGCCTTGGCCGAGTGGGAGAGATCGGCGGTCTGCATGTCTGGCATTCCCTGGAATTTCCGGCGGTCGGCTGCGCAAAAGAGCACCCGACGCCTATGGTCTTGCTCGTAATATTTATTAGTGTACAAATGAATATCGCGTCAAGGCGCGGGCGTAGAGAACCATTCTAAATTACGTCTTATCAGCAGGTTGGACATTCCGGATTTCCGCATGGTCGCGAAAAATGCCGAAAGTTCGGGCAGCGTCGTCGCCGGCATCGATGTCGGCGGCACCTTCACCGACCTCATCCTGATCGACGGCCGCAACGGTGGCAGGGCCCTCATCGCCAAAACACCGACGACGGTGGAAAACCAGGCCTTCGGCGTCGTCGCCGCGCTCGGCCAGACGGGCTTTCCGATCGCGACGATCGACCTCATCGTGCATGGCACGACGACGACCACCAATGCGGTGCTGGAGCGGCGGCTGGCCAGGACCGGCATGATCACGACGCGCGGCTTCCGCGACATCATCGAGCTCGGCCGGCGAACCCGTCCCCAGCCCTACGGTATGACCGGGACCTTCGTGCCGGTTATCCCGCGCGATTTGAGGCTCGAGGTGACGGAGCGTGTCGAGGCCGGCGGCAGGGTGCGCACCGCGCTCGACGAGGAAGAAGTGCGCGCGGCGGTGGCGAAGCTTCTCGCGGCCGGCTGCGAATCGCTCGTCATCCACTTCCTGCATTCCTACGCCAACCCGGCGCATGAGCGCCGCGCGGCCGAGATCGCCGCCGAGACATGGCCGAACGACTACGTCACCACCGGACACTCGCTTCTGTCGGAAGCGCGCGAGTTCGAGCGCGGTGTGACGGCTTCGGTGAACGCATCGGTACAGCCGATCCTCAGACGCTATGTCGAGAAGCTGAGGACCGAGCTTCGCAGCCGCGGCTACGACCGCGACTTCCTCGTCATGAACGGCAATGGCGGCATGATTTCCGCGCGCTTCGTAACCAACGAGGCGGCAAAGACGGTGATGTCCGGCCCCGCTTCGGGCGTCATGGCGGCAGCCTATACGGCGCGCCGCGCCGGCTTCCCCAACGTGGTCACCTACGACATGGGCGGGACCTCGACGGATGTCGCGCTGATCCGCAACGCCCAACCCGCCGTCTCCAACGAGATCGAGATCGAATACGCCATGCCGATCCATGTGCCGATGGTGGACGTGCACACCGTCGGCGCCGGCGGGGGTTCGATCGCCAGGGTGGACGATTCGGGGCTGCTCAGGGTCGGCCCGCATAGCGCCGGCGCGTCGCCCGGTCCCATCTGCTACGGGCGCGGCGGCACGGAACCGACGATCTCCGACGCCAACCTTCTGCTCGGCAGGCTGAACGCAAGGAAGCTGCTCGCAGTGGACAGCCCTGTCGATGTCGACGCCATCCGAGCCGTCTTTGCCCAAAAGCTCGGAAAGCGCCTCGGCCTCGACGGCGTATCGGCGGCGGGCGCGGTGCTCACGGTCGGCAACATCCGCATGGCCGGGGCCATCCGCATGGTCTCCGTCGCCAAGGGCCATGATCCGCGCGACTTCGCGCTCTTCGCCTTCGGCGGCGCCGGCCCGCTGCACGCCTCCGCGCTGGCGCGCGAGCTCGGCATCCCGAAGGTGCTGGTGCCCGCCCGCCCCGGCATCACCAACGCCCTCGGCTGCGTGGTCGCCGACCTCCGTCATGATTTCGTCAACACGATCAACCAGCCGCTGGTTAAGCTCGACACAGCCACCGTGAGGGACGTGCTTTGCCGGCAAATCGGCGAGGGCCGCGAGCTTGTCGGCAAGGAAGCGGTCCAGCCGCAAAGCGTGCGGATGGTCCATTCCGCCGACATGCAGTTCATCGGCCAGACCCACCTGCTCAACGTGCCGTTGCCGTCAGCCGAAATCTCACGCGAGACGCTCCAAGAACTCTTCGAGAAGGCTTATTTCGCCCGCTTCAAGGTCGAGCTGCCGGAAATCCGCGCCAACCTCGTCAATCTCAACACCTCGGTCATCGGGGTCAGGCCGGCGCTCGACCTGTCGAGCCTGATCGACCCGGCGGGCCGGGCGTCGAAGCTGGAGGCGGCGCTCGGCGAAACGCGCCCCGTCTGGTATGACGGGACCTGGCACGACACACCCGTCTATGTCCGCGAGAAGCTGCCGCTCGACGCGATCATCGCCGGTCCCGCCATCCTTGAACAGATGGACGCGACCACCGTGATCGAGCCGGGCGACCGCGCCACCTCCGACGCCGACGGCAACATCATCATCGAGATCGGCAAGGCGTGACCATGATTTCGCTCGATCCCATCACGCTGACAGTCATTCAGGCAGGCCTTCAGCAGGTCTGCGACGAGATGGACCTGACCTTCTCGAGAGCCGCCTTCTCGCCGGTCATCGCGGAGGCCAACGACCGCTCCGACGGCATCTATTCGGCCGAGGATGGGTCGCTGATCGCGCAGGGCGTCGGCGGGCTGCCGGTTTTCGTCGGCGTCATGCAATATTCGACCCGCGTGCTGATCGACATGATCCGGGACGGGCGCTGCCTGCCGCCCGAGCCCGGCGACATCTACATCGTCAACGACCCCTATCTCGGCGGCACGCATCTGATGGACGTGCGCTTCGTTACGCCGGTCTATCGCCGCGACCGCATCTTCTGCTGGCTGTCCAATACCGGCCACTGGCCGGACATCGGCGGCGCCGTGCCGGGCGGCTTCTCGGCTTCCGCCACGTCGGTCGAGCAGGAGGGCCTTCGCCTGCCGCCGGTGAAGCTGTTC
>JBQCFA010000300.1:0-25201 GCA_051959695.1 Rhizobiaceae bacterium | reverse complement strand
CTGGTGCGTTGACGCGTAGAGGACCGTCGGGTCGGACCAGAAGATGTCCTGCGTGCCGTTGCCGTGATGCACGTCGAAATCGACGATCGCCACGCGTTCCACGCCGTGGGTCGCCTGTGCATGCCGGGCCGCGATGGCGGCATTGTTGAAGAGGCAGAAGCCCATGGCACGGTCGCGCTCGGCGTGGTGGCCGGGCGGGCGCGCCGCGACGAAGACATTTTCCGCGCGGGCCTCGAACACGTCGTCGACGGCCGCGGTCGCCGCGCCGATGGCGGTCAGCGCCGCCTGCCAGCTCTTCGGGCTGGCGGAAGTGTCGGCGTCTATGCGGGCGATGCCGGTGTCGGGGATCGCCGAGCTCACCCGCTCGACGTAGTCGGCGGGATGCGCCCGAAGAATGGAGGCTTCCTCTCCCATCGGCGCCTCGACCCTGTCGAGGCGGGAGAAAGCCGGATCGTCGAGCATTCGGGCGATGGCGCGCAGGCGATCGGGCCGCTCGGGATGCCCGGGCGGCGTGATATGCTCGAGGAAGATCGGATGTGTATAGAGCCGCGTCGTCATCGTCCGAACATAGGGACTGCGGCCGGGCGCGTCCATGAAAAGACCACGGGACCGCCCGCCTTCAACAGGCTTCCGGCAGACTCAGCCCGGTTGCGCGGCGCCGGCGGGGCGGCCGGTGAAGGCGCTCACCGCCCGGTCCTTCAATTCGCGGAACTGCCGCGAGGCCTCCGCCAGCCGCCGATCCCAGTCCGGGTCAGGCGCCTGGCCCTCTATGGTACGAAAATACACGTCCATCAGGGCCGCGATGCAGAAGGGCTCCACCAGCGACGCCTTGATCGCCCAGGCGAAGACGATCGCGAGCACGAACGACCAGCCGGCGAGTTCGCCGGGCATGGCGTAGAGTACCGCCGCCGCCGGCGCCAGCATGACCAGGAAGATGACGAAGGTGAGCAGCCACATGAAGACCGCCAGCCACATGGCGTTGCGCACCATCACCCAGGCGTTCTGGGCATAGAGCACGACGCCCTGGCGCGCCGTCTCGAACGGCTCCGTCGAACCCAGGCGCATGTTGTAGCCGAGGATGATCTCGTCGACATAGGTGAGGGAAAGCCTGATGATCGTATCGATGAACCTGACCAGTCCGTCGAGACCTGGAATAGGCAGGAAGGCGGCTATGCCGCCGACGAGTCCGGTGACGGCACGGATGGCGCCTTTCACAAGCTGGTCGAGGGCGAAAAGCACATTGGTCTCGGCGAAGCGCGCCTCCACCGTCTCTCGGGCGTAGGCGATCTGCCCCTTGCCGCCGAGAATGGTCTGGCCGTCGATCAGCCTCACCATGACGGCGATATGGCCGGCCTTGACGACGTAGAGGATGTATTCGCGGATCCAGTAGACGATCGCCGAGACGACAAGAAAGCCGAGGATGCCGCCCCAGCCGGCTCCGGCCGCGCCGCCGCCCGACACCACGTGGCCGACGCCGAAGCCGATCCCGGCGCCAAAGCCTATCGCGACGATGTAGGTCAGCGTGATGCAGAAATAGACCACCAGACGCAACACGATGAACGGCATCGTGCGCATCATGATGCCGAGCGTCCGCCCGATATCGAAATCCCACATGGCGCGCCCCCACGACAGGCCATGCAGGGGAACATCGGCGCCGCCGACCGTCAAGATGGGCGGCAAGCGATCCACCGACTATTCGGTCGGTACAGACCCAGGCACAGCGTCGGCGCTCAGGCCTGCTCGAGACTCTCGCTGTCGTCGAAACCGGCGGCGACGATGACGGAAGTGGCGGGCGCGGTGAGCGTCCAGCGCAACAATCCCGAGGAACGATCGTATTCAGCGGAACCATTCAAGGCCTGCGGAGCCACGCGCATCAGCACGACGGAGCCGAAACCCCGCACCTTGTCGCCTTTGGCCGAAGCAGCACTTATCGAGTCTGCCGCCTCCTTCCATTCCAGGTGGAACATCTGCTCATCGCCGCTCCCCACGAGCACCCATGAGACGGACACGGTTCCGTAATGACCGAAGGCACCGTATTTGGCCGAATTCGTGCCCAGCTCGTGAAAGGCCATGCCCAGCGCCTGCACCGCCGTCGCACGCAACGTCACATCCGGGCCTTCGATGCTCAGGGTCTGGCTGAAATGGCGGAGCTGCTGGTCGGCAAGAGTACGGAGACTCCCTCCCGACCATTCCGAGGTGACCAGCAGATCGTGCGAAGACGCGAGCGAGGTGATGCGCTCGCGGATCCGCAATTCGAATTCCTTCGGATCCGAGATGTGTTTCGCCGTTTCGCGGATCATGGAAAGGATCACGGCGAACTGGTTCTTCACCCGGTGGTTCACCTCGCGCAACAGGAGCTTGATGCGTCGCTCGCTGGCCTTGGTGCCGGTTATGTCGCGCGCGATCTTCGATGCCCCGACGATCTGGCCGGCCCGGTTGCGGATCGGGGAGATGGTGAGCGAGACGAAAATATCGCTGCCGTCCTTGCGCTGGCGGATCGTCTCGAAGGGCGGCACGCTCTCCCCGCGCTTTATCCGCGCGATGATATCGTCCTCCTCCCCGCGCAGCCGTTCGGGGATCAGCATCAGGACAGACTGACCGATCGCCTCCTCGGCAGTATAGCCGAACAGCCGCTCGGCCGCCGCGTTCCAGCTCGTGATGATGCTGTTCAGGTCCTTGGAGACTATTGCATCGAAGGATGAATCCACGATCGCGGCAAGCCGTGCATCCGCGTCTGCCTCTTCAAAACCTTTCACGCGAAACTCTTCTTCATCTTTTGTTGACTGCGCGCCCCAGGACCGACGGAAAAGGCCCGATAGCAGCCGCCTACGGTGTTCCGCAATAAACTAAAGCATATTCCCGCCGTGGCGCGCCGCCAACAGGTCGCCGCTGAACCAAACTGATTTTCTCGCGTTGTCTGTGCGACTTGTTGTCTATGAGCGAGGGGCGAATGAATTCCAATTCCACCCGAGAAGGACCGGATGCCTGGCACCTTACGGACGATCTTCACGTCCAGCAGGGCAAGGGTGACCCGTTCGCGGCCGCGATACGCGCCACGCGGATGCCAATGCTTATCACCGATCCGCGCCAGGCCGACAACCCGATCGTCTTCGCCAATGACGCCTTCTTGCGACTTACCGGCTACGACCGCAGCGTGGTCTTAGGGTACAATTGCCGTTTCCTGCAGGGGCCGGAAACGAATCGCGACGATATCGACAAGGTTCGTGAAGCCGTACGCGATGTGACCGACATCAGCATCGACCTCCTTAACTATCGCAAGGACGGCTCGACGTTCTGGAACGCGCTCTACATGAGCCCCGTCTCGAACGAGGACGGCGAACTCCTCTTCTTCTTTGCATCACAGCTCGACGTTACCGACAGGAAGGAAGCGCAGGAACGCATGGCTGCCGACAAGAAGCGCTTCGAGAAAGCCGTACAGGAGCGGACCAAGGAACTCGAGGCCGCGTTGGAGGCGCAGACGACGCTTCTCCATGAGGTTGACCATCGGGTGAAGAACAATTTGCAGATGATTTCCTCGCTTATCCTGATGCAGACTCGCGCCATCGAGGACGGCAACCTCAAACAGTCCATGCGCGCGATGCTCGAACGTATCGAGGCCCTCAGCACTGTGCATCGCCGGCTCTATCAGTCACAGGACGTCAGCCGCTTCGACGTGGCGGATTTCGCGCGAGACCTCGTCACAGACCTGCTGACGGCATCCGGGCACGCGAATATCAAGGCGGATTTTCAGCTCGAGCCGGTCATCATCTCCGCGCAGCAGGCCGCACCCGTCGCGCTGATGATGAACGAGCTGGTTACCAACGCGCTCAAGCACGCTTTCACAGGCATGCCGGATGGCGGCGCGGAGGGCACGCTGGGCGTACGCCTTAAGCAGATCGACGGGCATTTCGACATGGAGGTCATCGACGACGGACCAGGAATGCCGACCGAACCCAACAATGGTTCATTCGGCATGAAACTCGTCAAATCGCTGGCCCGCCAATTGCAAGCGGAAATCGAGTGGCATGATGCGGACCCTGGAACGCGGGTGAGCGTCAGCATGCCGAACAAAGCTCAATAGCGGGTGGGGGTGGAAGGGACGATGGAAGCGATGGAACCGCTGAAGGTACTGATCATCGAGGACGAAGCGCTTCTCGCCATGGAGTTGGAAGACCTCGTCCAGGAGTCGGGGCACACGGTGGTCGGCTGGGCAACGTCGTCGCGGGAAGCGTTGGACCTCGTTGACACCGTCGAAGCCGATGTCGCCTTTGTCGACGTGCACCTGGTGGACGGCCCGACGGGAACGGCGGTCGCGGATCACATCCACAAGAACAGGCGCTCCATGGTGGTCTTCCTGACCGCTAATCCGAAACGCGTTCCGGACGACTTCGCCGGGGCGGTCGGCGTCATCGCCAAGCCATACACGATGAGCGGACTGATCTCGGCGCTCCGCTACCTGCATGAGGGCGTTCGCCGCCCCCCGCCAGCGAGCAAGCTTCCGGTCGGCTTCACGCTTTTTTCAGCCTTCGCCAGCGCATGGGGCGTTTGAGCCCGATGGCAATTTCGCCGATTCGGCGTAGCATTCGATCATTGTGAAGCACCCCGGCAGGAGGTCGATCATGACGGACGAGAAGAAGGTCAGGGAACGGGCGCACCAGATCTGGGAAGCGGAGGGGCGTCCGCACGGGCGCGACCGCGAGCACTGGGAGCAGGCAGCGCGGGAAATAGCGGAAGAACGAACGCTGCATTCCCAACAGGCGGCGATAGGGGCCGACGCGGGCATTCGCGGCGCCGAGCCTCCCGTGGAGGAAATATACCGCGCGCGGCGCGCTTCTCCCGGCGCCACCGGTGAAGCCATTCCCGCGCCCCGGGCCAAACCGAAGCGCAAGCCGCGCGGCGGCTGAAATCCTTCAGTCCCGCTCCAGCAGGTCGGTCGAGGCGATACGGATGCCGAATCCCTCGAGACCGACATAGTGGCGCTCGCGCGAGGCGATGAGGCGGATGGACGAGATGCCCAGATCCTTCAGGATCTGGGCGCCGAGGCCGATCTCGCGCCATTCGTTTTCGCGCCGCACCGCCTCCGCGTGCGCTTCGCGATCGGCCGAAGAAGGCCTGTTGCGCGCGCTGTGCGCCACGCCCACCGATCCCTCGCGCAAGTAAACGATGACACCTCGGCCGGTGCGGCCCATCGAGCGCATCAGGTCGGCAAGCCTATGACCGGTGCCGAATATGTCGGTCACCACGTCCTCCGTATGCAGCCGGACCGGCACCTCCTCGCCATCGCGGATATCGCCGAAGACGATCGCGAGGTGATGCATCACGTCCCATGAGAGACGGTAGACATAGGCCCTGGCCATGCCACCCGGCGTCTCGATGTCGGTGCAGGCGACGCGCTCGACAAGGGTCTCCTGGCGCTGGCGGTAAGCGATGAGGTCGGCGACGGACACCTGCTTCAGCCCGTGCTGCCTGGCGAAAGCGGCGACTTCCGGTCCGCGCTTCACCGTGCCGTCGTCGTTGACCAGTTCCGAGATCACGCCGACCTCGGGCAGGCCCGCCAGCCGGCATAGATCGACCGCGGCCTCCGTGTGGCCGGAGCGCATCAGCACCCCGCCCTCGCGCGCCACCAGCGGAAAGATGTGGCCGGGGCGGACGAAGTCGGATGCGCCGGCATTGCGGTTGGCGAGGTTGCGGACCGTCAGCGTGCGGTCGTCGGCGGAAATGCCCGTCGTCGTGCCATGCTTGAAGTCGACGGAAATGGTGAAGGCGGTCGAATGCGGCGCGTCGTTGTCGGCGACCATCGGCGTCAGGTTCAGCCGGCGCGCTTCCTCGCGGGTCATCGGCGTGCAGACGATGCCGGACGTATGGCGGATCATGAACGCCATCTTCTCGGGCGTGCAATGCACCGCCGCAACGATCAGGTCGCCCTCGTTCTCGCGGCCGTCATCGTCCATGACGACGACCATTTCGCCCTTTTCGAAGGCGCGGATGGCATCGGCGACGGATTTCTGGTCGTATGGCATGGCTTCACCGTTTTTCGTCGGTCATCGGTCGCCGGTCTGTCTCTCGCCAACTTGTCCCCGATGCCTGAGATAATGATCGGCGATCGTACAGGCGACCATCGCCTCTCCGATGGGAACGGCACGGATGCCGACGCAGGGATCGTGGCGGCCCTTGGTCATGATATCGATCTCGCTGCCGTCGGCGTCGATCGACCGGCGCGGAGTCAGGATCGAGGAGGTCGGCTTGACGGCGAAGCGGGCGACGACAGGCTCGCCGGTCGAGATGCCGCCCAGGATACCGCCGGCATGGTTCGAGAGGAAGCGGGGGCGGCCCTCATTGCCCATCCGCATCTCGTCTGCATTCTGCTCCCCGGTCAGGCGTGCGGCCTGGAAGCCGGCGCCGATCTCGACGCCCTTCACCGCGTTGATCGACATCAGGCCCGAGGCGATGTCCTGGTCGAGCTTGGCGTAGATCGGCGCGCCGAGCCCCGGCGGCACGTTCTCAGCGACGATCTCGATCAGCGCGCCGACCGAGGAACCGGCCTTGCGGACACGGTCCAGATAGTCGGTGAAGACCGGAACCGATTTCGGATCGGGCGTGAAGAACGGGTTTTCGGCGTCGCCAACGAAGTCCCAGTCCCAGTTGGCGCGGTCTATTTCCTTCTCGCCCATCGCGACAAGCGCGCCGCGGATCACCATTCCGGGGACCACCCTGCGGGCGATTGCGCCGGCGGCAACCCGCGCAGCGGTCTCGCGCGCGGAGGAACGGCCACCGCCACGGTAGTCGCGGATGCCGTATTTGGCGTCATAGGTGTAGTCCGCGTGCCCCGGCCGATACTGGCGCGCGATGGCGCCGTAATCCTTGGAGCGCTGGTCGACATTCTCGATCATCATCGAGATCGGCGTGCCCGTGGTCACCAGCGTTCCGCCCTCGCCATCGGGAAGAACGCCCGACAGGATCCTCACCTCGTCGGGCTCGCGGCGCTGGGTGACGAAGCGCGACTGGCCGGGTCGGCGGCGGTCGAGTTCGTCCTGCACGTCCTTGAGCGTGAAGCGGATGCCCGGCGGGCAGCCGTCTACCACGCAGCCGAGCGCCGGGCCGTGACTTTCCCCCCAGGTCGTCACGCGGAACATATGGCCGAACGTATTGTGCGACATCGCTACCCCTGGAGCCGGCATGGCCGCCGGCGCTGCTCTACCCGCGTTTCGGGCAAGGGTCAAACAGGGCAACCAACGACTGGGGACAGGCTGCCGACGCTTCACTTTCGACACAATCCGGATATCTCTGCTCGTTCGGGCGATCGGAGCATCAAGAAGAAGGACAAGAAGAGATGGGGGAAAAATCGATGCGCAGGATTCTCGGCGCGCTCGCCGCGCTCCTGATGTTGTCAGGCGCGGCGCTCGCCGCGGAGGCTGAAGGCCACATCAAGAAGGTCGATCGCGACAAGATGATCATCACGCTCGACGACGGCAAGTCCTACAAGCTGCCCGGCGAGACCGATATGGATGGCATCAAGGAAGGCATGGACGTCGTCCTCGCCTACGACAAGGTCGACGGCCAGAACCTCGTCACCGACATGCAGACGTCGGAATAAGACGGCTTTTCGACTCAAAGCCAGGTTAGCCGGTCATCCTCCAGCTTCAGGACGAGGTTCTGCGGCGTATCCAGGCTTGCCGCCTCCTGACCGGGCACGCCTTCGATGAGATGAAACAGCGAGCGGATGACGCCGCCATGGACGACGCCGACCGTCTCCTGCGTCAGTTCGCCCAGCCAGCCATTCACACGCTCCGCGAGCATGGCGTAGCTCTCCGCCCCGGCGCCGGGCGGGCGGAAGTTCCACTTGTCGCGATCTCGACGCGCCGTTACTCCGGGGTCGCGCGCCTCGATTTCCTCGGCGACGTAACCCTGCCAGTCGCCGAAATTCAGTTCCATCAGGCGTGCATCGGTGTGGAAATCGTCGGGCGGCAGCCCCATCCGCGCACGGACGCGGCGCATGGTCTCGCATGTGCGCCGAAGCGGGCTGGCAACGAAATCGAAGCCGGGCGCCTTGCCTATGATACCGGCGAGCTTCCGGCCATTCTCGTCGGCCTGGCTCCAGCCCGTCGAATTGATGTCGACATCCTCCTGGCCCTGGAACCGCACCGCGACGTTCCAGTCGGTCTGGCCATGGCGCACGAAATAGGAGAGCGGATATTTCGCCACTGACGGAACGCTCCGCTGGAGAGGAATTTCAGTCCTTGATCACGGAAATGTCAGGCGCGTCGACGGCCTTCATCCCGACGACATGGTAGCCAGAATCCACATGGTGCACTTCGCCGGTCACGCCGCGCGACAGGTCTGAGAGGAAATAAAGCCCCGCGTCGCCCACCTCCTCGATGGAAACGCTGCGCTTCAGCGGCGCGTTGTATTCGTTCCAGCGCAGGATATAGCGGAAGTCGCCGATGCCGGAGGCGGCGAGGGTCTTGATCGGCCCCGCCGACACGGCGTTGACACGGATACCCTTGCCGCCGAGATCAACGGCGAGATAACGCACGCTCGCCTCGAGGGCCGCCTTGGCAACGCCCATGACGTTGTAATGCGGCATGACCTTCTCCGCGCCGTAATAGGTGAGAGTCAGCAGCGAGCCGCCCTTGTCCATCAGCTTCTCGGCGCGCTTGGCGACAGCCGTGAAGGAATAGACCGAGATGTCCATGGTGCGCTGGAAATTCTCGCGCGTGGTCTCGACATAGCGGCCGGTGAGTTCGTCCTTGTCGGAGAAAGCGATGGCGTGGACGACGAAATCGAGGCCGCCCCATTTGCGCCCGACGGCATCGAAAACCGCATCTACGGAGGCCAGGTCGGTGACGTCGCAATGACCAGCGACATCGGCGCCGAGCTCCTGTGCGAGCGGCTCGACCCGCTTCTTCAATGCATCGCCCTGATAGGTCAGCGCCAGCTCGGCGCCCTGGCCCGCGCAGGCTCTGGCGATGCCCCAGGCGATGGACCGATTGTTGGCCACGCCAAGGATCAATCCCCGTTTGCCGGCCATGAGGCCGTTGCCGATCGCCATCCCGTCCTTCTCCGCATTCCGACGCGCAAGCAAGCGCATATCGTGCCTATCGCACAGGCATCGAAAGCCTTCAAGTTTGGAAGTTGCGCGGGCAAGTCCACAAGCGCAACGCTACCCGGACAGAGCAAGGAAGGAAGGTCAGGCGCTAGCCTTCTTCATCAGCGCCTCGAGTTCCGCATCGCCCTTTTCCGGCAACATGACCCGGACATGGACGTAGAGATCGCCGTGGCCGCCCGCTTTATTCGGCAGGCCGCGCCCCTTCAGGCGGAGCACCTTGTCCGAGCTGGACCATGGCGGCACGGTGACGGCCACCTTGCCGCTCGGTGTATCGGCAGCGACCTTGGCGCCGAGCACGGCGTCGCGCAGGGCGACCGGCAGGTCGGAATGCAGATCCCTGCCCTCGATGCGATAGCGCGAATTGTTGCGCAGCCTTATCTTCACCAGCGCGTCGCCCGGCTTGCCGCCGAACGGGGACGGCTCACCCTGTCCCTTCAGGCGGATCGTCTGGCCGTCCTCGACGCCCTTGGGCAGCTTGACGGCGATCTTGCGCCCGCCCGGGAAGACGGCGGTCACCTTGGCGGCGGTAACCGCATCCTCGATGTCGATATCGAGGATGGCGTTCAGATCGGCGCCAGCCGGCGCCTGCTGCGTGCCGCCTCCGGGTCCGCCCTGCGCGCCGCGGCCGAAACCGCGGCCGAATATCTCGCTGAAAATGTCATGCGCTCCGCCGAACTGATCGCTGCCTGCGGTGCTGGACCGGAACTCGAAATGAGAGCCGCCCGGCCCCTGCCGCGACTGGCGGAAGCCGGCGAACGGATCGCCCCCCGGATGGCCCTCGAAGCCCTGGAAACGCTGCTTGCCCTCGGCGTCGATCTCGCCCCGGTCGTAAGCGCCCCGCTTCTTGTCGTCGCCGACAATCTCGTAGGCCTGGTTGGCTTCGGCAAAACGCTCCTTGGCCTTCGGATCATCCGGATTCTGGTCCGGATGATATTTCTTGGCCAGCTTGCGGTAAGCCGACTTTATCTCCTTGGCCGGGGCGTCCTTGGCGACGCCCAAAACCTGGTATGGATCGCGCATTCTTCCTGCCTGACGGGATTGAAACCTGTAGCCGCTCTTATATGCGCGCGACTAGGAAGAAATTCCAGCCCGGCGATGGCAGGCGCGAGGGCATTCAGGACGATGCGAGCGCGCGCAGCTGCCAGCCGCCTTCGCTCCGGAAGCAGGCCTCGCCGGAATAGAGGGTGACGCCGTCGAAGCGCGTGATCGACGTCGAGAAGCGGCGGCAGAGGCGGCCGTTCTCCTGGAATTCTGTGAGGCCGGTGATCTGGCCGCTGGCGCCTGTCGCCGGGTTCACCCAGGCGAGGCCGTCGGGGCCTATCTGTTTGGGATCCACCGAGGTCACGGCGTTGCGGATCGTTTCCTCGTCGGTGTTGTCGGTCGAGGAAGTCGTTTTCGGGATCGAGCCCGTGATGATGGACCGGTCCTTTTCGGCATGCGACAGCACGTTGCCGGAAGCACAGGCGACGAGACCGATCGGCAGGATGGATGCCATGAACTTGCCCCACGACACGGCAAACATCACGCAACGCAGCGCCCCTTGCGCTCTACGCAACAATCGGCAATCTCCACACGAAGTACCCGTCCAGGAAAGCATTATGGCCAACGCATCCTTAACAACCGATGACTTCACCGAACGCTCCGAGCCGTTCGAGCTGTTCGCTTCATGGTTCGAGGACGCGCAAGAAAGCGAGCCCAACGATCCGAACGCGATGGCGCTGGCGACCGTGGATCCGGAAGGGCTGCCGGACGTGCGCATGGTGCTGCTCAAGGGCTTCGACCATGACGGCTTCGTCTTCTACACCAACCTGGAGAGCCGGAAAGGCGGGGAACTCGCCGCCACCATGAAGGCGGCGCTCTGCTTCCATTGGAAATCGCTGCGCCGGCAGGTGCGCGTGCGCGGCCCCGTCGAGCGCGTCGGCGACGCGGAGGCCGACGCCTACTTCGCATCGCGGGCACGCGGCAGCCGCATCGGCGCCTGGGCCTCGAAACAGTCGCGACCGCTCGAGAGCCGCTTTGCGCTGGAGAAGGCGGTCGCCGAATACACGGCGAAATACGCGCTGGGTGAAATCCCGCGGCCGCAATTCTGGTCGGGCTTCCGCATCGTGCCGCGGATGATCGAGTTCTGGGCCGACCGGCCGTTCCGCCTGCACGACCGCGTCGTCTTCGACCGTACGGCTGAGGGCGGGTGGACGAAGGCGCGGCTTTACCCCTGAGCGGCCAATTCACCGATCGGGAGCCTGCGGCCGCATGATCCAGCGGAAACCGGCAAAGGCGGCGAAGCCGAGAAGCGGCCATACCGCCCAGAATTGGCCGTGCCAAGTCAGGAGATTGATGCCGACGAGGCCGAGCCCGACAACGAGCAGCGTCGCCGGTCCGCGGATCCCGGAACCCAGGGACCGGGCGAGCGACGACGCCGCGAGCGCGGCGAAGGCCAGCAGCGGCCACGCCGCCCAGAAGTGGCCGCTCCACGTGATCAGGTTGACGGCGACGACGACGATAGCGGCAAAGCCGAGCGACGCCAGTTGGCGCGGCACCGTGCCGAAGCGGGTCGTGACGAACTGCCGGTCCTTGTCGTCGTCCCTTCCGCGCGGCGGGAGCGGCGAAGCCGCGGGCTTCGGCGGTATCGGCGTCCCCTCCGCGCCGGCGATGCGGATGGCATAGCTGGGCACCGCCTCCTGCAGGTTCTTCACGGCCAGGTCGCCGAGGAAATCGAAGCCGACCGAGACCTTGTTGCGCACCTGGTCGTAGACCGTCCGCGAGATCAGGATTCCCCCCGGCGCGGCCGTCTCCTGCAGGCGTGCGGCGATGTTGACGCCGTCGCCGTAGATATTCTCGCCGTCGACGATGACGTCGCCAAGGTTGATGCCGATGCGGAAAAGCATGGGTTCGCCGCCATCATCGAGGCGCGCAAGCTCGCCCTGGACATCGACCGCCGCCCGTACCGCCTCGACGACGCTGGAGAATTCGGCGAGCAGGCCATCGCCCCAGGTATTCACCACCCGCCCCGAATGCGCTTCGATCAGGCGGGCCATCGCATCCCGCAGGCGCTTAAGCCTGCCGAGCGTGCCCTCCTCGTCGGCTTCCATCATCCGGGAGTAGCCGTACACGTCCGCCGAGAAGATGGTCGTCAGCTTGCGGCGCGTCTCGGACATGTCATCGTTTTCCTGATTCCATCCGCCACGGAACATCTATCGTGCGGCCGGCCGCGAAGCCAGCGATGAGGAGATCAGGCCGGTTTCTTGCGCGACATGAAGGCCTGGAAAGCAGCCTTGGCCTCTTCCGAGACCAGGCGGGCGGCGAAGAGCCGGCTCTCCTCGCGGATGCGCGCGACGAGTTCGTCGCGGTCGCCGCGCATCAGGTCGCGCGCGATCCGAAGCGCTTCCGGCGGCTTGGCGGCGATGCGCTCCGCCGCCGCGAACACCGCGTCTTCCAGTCCAGCCTCGTCGACGACGTCGTAGATCAGGCCGCAGGCCTTGGCCCGTTCGGCGGAGAAGGGCTCGCAAAGGCCGAGCAGCGCGAAAGCCTGCTGGCGGCCCATCAGGAGCGGCGCTATCAGGCTCGATCCGGCTTCCGGCGTGATGCCGAGATCGACGAAAGGCGTGTGGAACACGCTTCGCGGCGTGGCGAAGGTGAGATCGCAATGGAGGTGAATGGTCGTACCGATCCCGACCGCGATACCGTCGACGCCGGAGACCATCGGCTTCTCCGAACGCGCCAGGGCCTCCAGGAGATCGAAGGCTTCGCTGCCGTGCTTCTCCTCCACGGAATAGGCGAGGAAGTCGGCGAGGTCGTTGCCGGCGGAAAAGGCTCCGGGGACGCCGAGAAAGACATGACAGTGCACCGCGGGATCGACCTCGCCCTCTTTCAGCGCCTGCATCATCGACGCGTACATGGCGCGGGTCAGCGCATTCTTCTTTTCCGGCCGGTCGAGCCGGATCACCTGAACAGCGCCGTGGCGCTCTATTTTTACGTGCCCTGCCATGCTCGCCTCCCCCTCACGCCAAAACAGCGGCGGCTGCGTCGTCCAGGCTTGCGGCGCCGTTGACGACCCGATCCTTCAGCGCCGAGGCCTCCGGCAGCAGGTTTTCGGCGAAGAAGCGGCAAAGCGCGACATGAGCCTGATCCTTCGCCGCCCGCGCGCCCCGCGCCATCAGCCCGGCGCCGGCGGCCATCGAAAACAGTCGCAGATAAGGCGTGGCGCCGGCCAGAGCCTCTGTTGTCCGTCCGTCCGCCTGTGCCTTCTGCAGGAAGCGGGTCGCCTCCTCCAACTCGTCGAGCGCGCGTTCGAGGTGGCCCGCGGTGTGGCCGAAGCCGGGAAGGTTGGATGCGCGCAGCGCCTCCACCTCGCCGCGCAGTTCGCCGATATAGGCGTGGACATGCTCGCCGCCGCCGAGCGGCAGCTTGCGGGTGACGAGGTCGATCGCCTGGATGCCGTTGGTGCCCTCGTATATCGGCGCGATACGGGCGTCGCGATAGAAGCCGGCGGCGCCCGTCTCCTCGATGAAGCCCATGCCGCCATGCACCTGCACGCCGATCGAGGCAACCTCGACGCCGATATCGGTCGAGAACGCCTTGGCGAGCGGGGTGAGCAGCCCGGCGCGGTCCTGCCAGTGCCGGCGCTCGTCGCCTTCCGATGCGCGGGCCATGTCGAGCGCGTGGGCGCAGGAATAGCAGACGGCGCGCGCGGCCTGCGTCAGGGCCTTCATGGTCAGCAGATTGCGCCGCACGTCCGGGTGCCCGACGATCGGGCTCATGCCTTCGCCGGAATAGCCCGGCGCGCGACCCTGCCGGCGCTCTTCGGCATAGGCCTTGGCCTTCTGGTAGGCCGCCTCGGCGACGGCGACGCCCTGGATGCCGATGGCAAGCCGTGCATTGTTCATCATCGTGAACATGCAGGCGAGCCCCTTGTTCTCATCGCCGACCAGCCAGCCGATGGCACCCGGCGTGTCGCCGAACTTCCCGTCGCCATAGAGCATCACACAGGTCGGCGAGCCGTGGATGCCGAGCTTGTGCTCGATCGAGGCGCAGAAGACGTCGTTGCGCGCGCCGATAGCGCCGTCGGAGCCCGCCAGATATTTCGGCACCAGAAAGAGCGAGATGCCGCGCGTGCCGGCGGGCGCGTCCGGCAGGCGGGCAAGCACCATATGGACGATGTTGTCGGTGAAGTCGTGTTCGCCATAGGTGATGAAGATCTTCTGGCCGAAGATGCGGTAGGTGCCGTCGCCGACAGGCTCGGCGCGTGTGCGCAGCGCATTCAGGTCCGAGCCCGCCTGTGGCTCGGTCAGGTTCATCGTCCCCATCCATTCGCCGGAGACGAGCTTGGCCAGATAGGTTTTCTTCAGTTCCTCGGAGGCGTGCTTTTCCATCGCCTCCACGGCGCCGAAAGTAAGGGTCGGCCCGACGGCGAAACCCATCGAGCCGGAGTTCCACATTTCCAGCACCGCGATCGAAAGCATGGCCGGCAGGTCCTGTCCGCCATATTCGGCCGGCCCGGCCAGGGCGTTCCAGCCACCCTCGATCCAGCGCGCGTAAAGATCCTTCCAACCTGGCGGCGTGGTGACCGCGCCATCTTTCCAGACCGCGCCGATCTCGTCGCCGGCCTTGTAGAGCGGCGCCACCTCCTCGGAAGCGAAGCGCCCCGCTTCCTCGAGGACCGCGTCGGCGAGGTCTTCCGTCAGGTCGCCCAGTTTGCCCTCGCCCAGCGCCGCCTTCAGGCCGGCGACGTCTTTCAGCGTGTGCGCGATCTCAGCGACTGGCGCCCGGTACATGCCGACCTCCCTCCCCTTGCCGGGGCCTGTTGACGGCGCGCATGTGCCGCGCCTGCCTCAGTGGGTATAAGAATGGGCGACGGGAATGACAATCGCCCATTGGACGCGCCGCCGGTTGCAATTCGTTAACCAGACTCCGTTCAGGCTTTCCGCCCGTCACCGGGGGATTGAATGCCGATCCGGACGAAAGCCGCAAGCATGGGCGCCGCCGCAATTCTGGCGACGGCGTTGCTGTGGACGGCCGTCGGCCACGCGTCCGACTTCAGCAAGCCCTGGCTTCTACCGGACCGGGCGCTCGTGGTCGATGCCTACGAAGACCACGCCATCGACTGGACGGGACTCGCCGCCGACAAGCGCGTCGTCGGCTTCATCGGCAAGGCGACGGACGGGCTGCCGCCGCCGTCGAAATGCGAAGATGACGACGACGTGCAGCTCAGGCTCTGCAAGGCGCTGTGGAAGCGCTACGCGGTGGCGCAGGAACTGTTCCGCACGCGCAGGACGATCGCCAAGGCGCTCGGCATGAAGTGGGGCGCCTACCACGTGGCCCGGCCGGGCAATCCGGTCGACCAGGCCAACCACTTCATCGATTTCGCCGAGCCCGGACCGGACGACCTTGTGGCGCTCGATATCGAGGATAACGATCCCTACAAATGGATGTCGCTGACGGACGCCGAGGAATTCGCGCGCCACGTCATGCGGCGCATCGGCCGCTACCCGGTGCTCTACACGAACGACACGACCGCCGAATTCATCGCCAGCCATCGCGACCAGTATCCACTGCTTTCGCGGTTGCCACTCTGGTATGCACGCTACAAGCCCGACATCGCCGATCATTTCCCGAAAGGGAACTGGGAAGGCTATGCGCTGTGGCAATTCTCCTCGCAGGCGAATTGCGGGGCACGCCGATGCCCATATCGCGTTTCGGGCACGCCGACCGACATCGACGTCAACGTGGCAGCGATGGACGCCGACGCCTTGCGCAAGGCATGGCCGCTCAGCGCGTTGGCCGAGGTGAAACAGGAAGTCATCGCAAGCGTGCCGGTGCCCCTGCCGCGACAGGACGCATTGGCCGGCAAGAAGGAACTCGCCTGGGCGACCGTGGACCCCGCGAGCGACGTCAAGCTGCTGGCCGCCGCCTATTCGTCGATCGGCAACCGCTATCCGCCGCGCAATCCTTCCTCCTTCACCGCGGTCCGGCACATGGCGGAAACGCGCCGCGTCTATCTGGCATCGCTTGAAAATCCACCCGTCGCGCTGGCAGATGCACCGCCGCCCGGCATCGATCCAACGACAACGGCCGCCTATGCAACCGCGCAATCCGTGAACGAAACCATCGCCTACGCGCCCTGATCGCGCTCCGAAGCGCGGTCAGGCCGGCGAGCGTTCCCGTTCGATCGCGCGCCAGCCGATGTCGCGCCGGCAGAAGCCGCCGGGAAAGCCGATCCGGTCGACAGCCGCATAGGCCTTCGCCTGCGCCTCGACAACCGTCCGTCCGAGCGCCGTGACGTCGAGCACCCGCCCGCCCGAGGCTACGAGCCGTCCGTCCTTGTCGAGCGTGCCGGCCTGGAAGACGATCGCGCCATCTTCCCCAGCGGCCTCGATCCCGGAAATCGGCGCCCCTTTCTCGGGGCTGTCCGGATAGCCCTTCGCCGCCATGACCACGGTGAGCGCCGCCTCGTCAAGCCAGCGCGCCGACATGTGGCCAAGCTGGCCATCGGCGGCGGCGCGCAGCAGGACGAGGATATCGTCCTTCAGCCTCGGCATCAGCACCTGGCATTCGGGATCGCCGAAGCGGACATTGTACTCGATCAGCTTGGGGCCATCCTCCGTCAGCATCAGCCCGGCGTAGAGAACGCCCGCGAAGGGCGCGCCCGTCTCGGCCATGCCGCGCATGGTCGGCTCGATGATCTCGCGCATGGCGCGGTCGATCATTTCAGGCGTCATCGCCGGCGCCGGCGAATAGGCGCCCATGCCGCCGGTGTTCGGCCCCGTGTCGCCCTCGCCGACGCGCTTGTGGTCCTGTGCCGTGCCGAAGGGCAGCGCGGTCCGGCCGTCGCAGAGGCAGAAGAAACTCGCCTCCTCGCCTTCCAGGTATTCCTCCACAACGACTTCCGCCCCGGCTCCGCCGAACGCGCCCTCGAAGCAGGCGTCGATCGCGGCCAGCGCCTCCTGCTTCGACATGGCGACGGTGACGCCCTTGCCGGCGGCGAGCCCGTCCGCCTTGACGACGATGGGCGCGCCGACCTTTTCGACATAGGACCTGGCCTCGGCCGCGTTGGCGAAGCGTCCATAGGCGGCGGTGGGGATGCCGTATCTGGCGCAGAGATCCTTGGTGAAGCCTTTCGAGCCTTCGAGCCTGGCCGCTGCCGCGGAAGGGCCGAAAACGCGGATGCCGCCTTCCCGCAATCTGTCGGCGAGCCCCGCCACCAGCGGCGCTTCCGGCCCGACCACGACGAGATCGATAGATTTCTGGCGGCAGAACGACAGGATCGCGGCATTGTCGGCGGGATCGAGCAACACGCACTCAGCCTCTTTCGCGATGCCGGGGTTGCCGGGCGCCGCGTAAAGCTTCGCGAGCATCGGCGAGGCGGCGATCTTCCACGCCAGCGCGTGCTCACGGCCGCCCGAGCCGATCAGAAGGACGTTCATGGGAACCTCACCGAATTCAGCAGATTTTCGGCTAAGGGACCCGTATCGGCGGGTCAAGGTTCAAGCGCGATTACCCACGGGATAGGGAGGTGTTCAGCGGCCGTAGTGGAACCGGCATGCCGCGATCTCGAGCGTCTGATCGTTGCCCCTGCCGGTGACGCGATAGACAAGGCGATGCTCCTGGGTAATCCGACGCGACCCGAAGCCTTTCATATCGCCGATAAGCGGCTCCGGCCTGCCCATGCCGCCAAAGGGCGTGCGCATTGTTTCCTGGATCAGGTCATTGATCCGCCTCAGTATCTTGCGGTCGTGTTCCTGCCAGAAAAGGTATTCGGACCACGACTGCGCCGAGAAAATCAGCCTCATTCGTCAATGAGGTCGTGTTCCACACCCTCACCTGCGTTGAGTTCCGCGATCGATTGACGCAATCTTTCGGCATTTATCGGCGAGCTCAGCAGATGCAGCGTCTCGCGCAACCCTTCGAGTTCGGCAAGCGGCATGATCACTACCGGCTCATGGTTCTGGCGCGTCACCACGAGTTCGGTGCGATCCTGTTCCAGCTTGTCGAAGTGCTTCGCCATATTGGCTCGAAGCTCGGTCAGAGTAACATAGCCCATTTCCGTCCTCCTGACTTCTGAAACCCACATGTACTTATTTCTGTACATATGGGGAGCCGGTTAAGTCAACGGCCACGTCCTTATGCCGGGAGAGCCGCTTGACGGCCATCGTCGCGCCTGCCACTCACCGTCCATGGAAAACATCCAGTCCCGCGCCGGCCAAGGTCGGGTCGCCGACGCGCCATCGGGGCACTGGGTCTATCGCGCCCTGCCGCGCGCCGTCTGGCCCTACGCGCAGCTTGCACGCTGGGACAGGCCGATCGGCTGGTGGCTGCTCCTGTGGCCGTGCTGGTGGTCGGCGGCGCTTGCCGCGAGCGCGCATGCCGCGCCGGGCGCCCCGGTTTGGTCGGTGCTGCCTTCGCCCCTGCACATCGTGCTCTTCCTCATCGGCGCCATCGCCATGCGCGGCGCGGGCTGCACCTATAACGATCTGGCCGACGAGGATATCGACGCCGCCGTGGAACGCACGCGCTCGCGGCCGCTGCCGTCGGGACAGGTAAGTCGCCGGCAGGCATGGCTGTTTCTCGCGGCGCAGGCGTTGGCGGGGCTGGCCGTCCTCGTGCAGTTCAACCTCTTCGCCGTCCTGCTCGGGATCGCCTCGCTCGCCATCGTCGCGATCTACCCTTTCATGAAGCGAATCACCGACTGGCCGCAACTGGTTCTGGGGCTTGCCTTTTCCTGGGGCGCGCTAATGGGCTGGGCGGCGCATTACGGCTCGCTCGACTGGCCGCCCCTGGCGCTCTACGCCGGCTCGATCCTGTGGGTGATCGGCTACGACACGATCTACGCGCACCAGGACAAGGAAGACGACGCGCTGGTCGGCGTGCGCTCGACCGCCCGGCTCTTCGGCGCCAATACCAAATGGTGGCTGACGCGGCTCTATGGCGGTGCACTGATCCTGATGGCGATCGCCTTCGCGCTGGCGCGCGTCCCGCTGCCGGGCCTCGCCGGGCTGGTCGCGGCGGGCGTCCACATGGCGCGGCAGATAGGGACGCTGGACATCGACGATCCGGATCAGTGCCTCAGGCTGTTCCAGTCGAACAGCGTTGTCGGCTGGCTGATCTTCATCGGGCTGTTGGCCGGCGGCTTGTGGGCCGCCTTCGCGCCACTGGTCTAGGGTCAGGCGGAAATCAGTCCCGAGCGATGATCTCCTCGCCGTCCACGACGAGCCGGAGGCCGAGATCACCAGGCTGGCGGCGGGCGCAAAAGCGCGGGCGGCGGGCGCGGACGGGGCGCCCCTTGCGGCGCTCCTTCGGCGCCTCGGTCTTCACCGCACCAAGCGATTCTTCGAGTGTGCGGGCGACGCCGTCCGCTTCGATCAAGAGCATCGGCAGGCGATAGGCATCCGACCACGCGCGCCAGTCGGCGGCCACGTCGTCGAGGTTTTCCGCCACCAGCAGCGGCATGGAGAGCATCGGGTCGTTGTGCAGGAGTTCGAGCGTGACGGTCACGTTGCCCTCGCCGTCCTCCATGGCGCGCGCGGCGACCCCGCGGAAAGCCTTGGCCGGCAGGATCACTGTCACCGGCAATCCGCTTTTCTCCAGCACGCGGCGGACGACGACGCCACGATGGTCGATGGTGAAATGCACGTCGCCGAAATCGTCGCGAGTCGCGTAGCTCGTCGCCTGCGGCAGACGAAACGGGTCGAGCCGCATGTTGCAGCCCGCCCAGACTGGTTTCAGTCCGGTGTTCATGTTGACGCCTTCCTGCCTCTCCCGAGAGCCTTTGCGGTTCTCGCGGGCCGGTGTTCCCGGCCTCGTTTATGGCTTGGAGGATAGCGTGGGGCTTCTTACCGGCAGCCTTAGGAACTGGGTTAAATTTTGCTGATCGCGCAAATGGTTAGCGCTTCGCAACCCAAGGTAAGGAGGGGGAAAGACGTCTGACTCGAAAGTTAAGGAGCCGCCGGCGCCCGTCGGGTTCCACCCTGCCGGGTCAGCCGGCGGCGCGGTGCAGGTCCCGCGCGGCAAGGGCGGCCAGCCTGCGCTTGTCCCTGTCGCCGGCGCGATAATACATGATCAGGGTCCCGACCACTTCGTGCATGGTCGCATCGTCGACATTGGATATGCCGGCCACAGCCATCTCATACACTTCCTGCAGGAAAGCGAGATCGTCCGACGTCAGAACCCCGTTCTGTGGCATCGCCCGAAACGACATAGGAACCTCCCGCGGCCAACCCCCCGATCGGTGTTCCCCCCATTAGCAGAAAGTATTAGGCCATAAGGAGGTAGGACCGGCAAGCGCCATTTTTTTGCCATTGATTCGACAGGGAAAAGGGGCGCTCGCCCGGGGCGATGGGTGCGCCCTCCGCCCATCCTTGCTCTCTCGAAGGCACCGTCACGATCTTTGCGGTGGCATCGTGGTCGGGATCCACCGTGTCCTGCCCGGACAAACTCGGGCCTGTACCCGCCTCCGGACTTGCCCGCCCAATTCCGATGTGGTCTAGCCTTTTGCCCGAAGGCGGACACGGCATTTACGGCCGCCCCGGGCGCAATGTTCCCCTTCATCGGACTTTGAATGAGCGACGTTACCTGTTTTCGCGTGGAGCGCCGGGATCATGCCGTCGTCATTTCGGGCGGCGGCCGTGAGTTGTTCTTCGAGCCAGACGATCGCACGTTTCTCCCGCTCGACGCGACCTTTGCGGCGTGGGCGCTGCTGCCGGTTGCCATGGCTTCGGTTGGCGACATCCTGATCGAAGGCGTGGGAGACGCGGTGGCCGAAGCCAATGCCAGGCAGTTGGCAAGAATCTGGTCACTTTGGGCTCCGGAATGGTTCCGCCCGGCCAGCATAACCTTCGCGCGACATGACGCAGGCGAGCAACCCGGAAAATCTGGCGATCTGGTCCTGTTTTCCGGTGGCGTGGATTCGGTCTTCAACCTGCTGCGGCGGCATCGGTCGGGCATGTCGCAGTCCCTGTTGACGTTGCACGGCCTCGACTACCGTATCGACGCCGATGCGAAATTCGACCGGCTGGTGGAGAAAACCAGTCCGGTGGTCGAAATGACGGGCAGTCCCCGAATCCTGATGAAGACCAACGCCTATTCGTTCTATCGCAGCTTCGGTATCGGCGAGACCGGCTTGACGCACGGCTTTGTCCTTGCAGCGGCCCTTTTTGCGGCGGGCAGTCCCTTTGGAGCAGGCGAGATCGCAGCGGACTATGCCCGGCATCAGGAGTTCATCGTCGCCCCGTGGGGAACGAACAGCGTGACGAACGCGATGTTCGAAAGCGCTTCTTTCAAGATGAAAACAGCGTGCCTCGACCTCACCCGGGCGCAGAAGATGGAGGCCCTGCTTTCCGCTCCGAAGGCGCTGGAATCGCTCTCCTTCTGCAAGGACTATGAAAGCCGCCCCGACAATTGCGGCGTCTGTTCCAAGTGTGTTCGAACCAAATACATGTTTCTCGCCGTAGGCGGCACAGTCCCTCCGATATTCAGCGATATGTCGATCAATCACAAATTGATCCGGAAGATCGACATCGGCAAGCGAAGCGAAAGGGCCTTCTTCCTGGATCTCGTGGCCGCGGCGAAAGAGCATGGCACTATCGCGCTCCTGCCCGGATTGCAGCAAATGGCCGATTCCCTTTTCCGCAGGCCATCGCCCGTGACCCGGTTCGCGCGCAAGCAATGGGAATCCGTCCGAAAGCGCATCTAGCGAGCGTGCCGCGGTGGAATGCGCCTCAATCCGCACCGCGATCAAGGACGGTTGAACCGTGCCCGTCGAGCTGCGGACATTTCAATCCTCCGAGCGACGCGGTAAATGACCAGGGTCGGGGGCGGATAGGATACATGCGGGACAGACTTCGCCTGGAAGGCGATCATTCCTACTATCATGGCGGCAGCGCCGCGGTGATGTCTGCGCTTCGCCGGATCGCTTCCGACAAGGGCTGGCATATCGTGAAGCCGGGCGAAGACTTCGACGTGATGGTGATGAACGGCGAAGGCACCATGCATCACGGTTGGGAAGGCTGCAGGAAGAAGATCTCGATCATGCGGCACGCCGCCGACGCCGGCAAGGAAGTCCACCTCGTCAATACGGTCTGGCAGGAGAACCCGCACGAATTCGATGATCTTCTGCGAGGCCTTGCCAGCATTTCCGTCCGCGAAGTGAGGAGCCAGGCCGACTTGCGGGATCGGCACGGGATCAAGGCGGCCGTCATTCCCGACGTCTCGATGTATGCCCCCGTCAGCCAGTCGGTGTTTCTTCCAAGAAATTTTCGCGGCGAACCTGCCGTGACCGATTTCTACTGGCCTGGCGAAAACAAGTTCGAACGCGGCGACAAACTCTTTCCGCAGGCGCGCTATCTGCGTTTCAAGAAGATATCATGGCATCGCGCCATCGCCTCCATGAAGACAGCCTCCTACATCATCACCGGCCGGCAACACGCGGTGTTCGCTGCCTGCAAGGCGCGGGTCCCGTTCGCGGCCTCCGAAGGAAATACACACAAGATCAGGGGTTTGATCGAATCGGCCGGCGCAGAGATTCCGGTCGCGAACAGCCCCGAGCAGATCCGGGACATCATTCCCATGATTTCGGAACTGCGGGGCGAATACGATAAGTTGTTCGATTGGCTGGAGTGCCAGGATTATCCGTCGCTGATCCCCAGCGCCGCGCCGACCTCGAAGCCCCAGGGCCGCCGGTAACTTTACCCTCCGCTAACCATGTTTCCATCCCGTGCCGGTTTGTCCCTGCGGCAAATGCTGCCAGGCGAGCGGGAAAGCTTATATTAGCGGCAGGCGCCGGGCGGGCCGTCAGGAGGTTGTCGGATGGCTTCCGTGTCCAAAATTGCGCGCGAAACGGACGAGAAGGTCGAGTCGGCCATTCTCGACAACCTGAAGAACCGACCCACGTCCTCGGTGATTTCGGTGAATGCGCTGGTAGCCTATCTCCGGACAGCGGTGCCGGAGACGCATCGTCCAGATCGCCAACTCGCGAAAATGGTCTTCGAGGCTGCAATGCAACTCGGCCTGGTCCCGGTCTACGACCCGGAAGTACCCAAGTCCGACGCAAGCGGCGACTTTCGTGGGCGCTACGGCTATGGGCACCGGGCACACAAGGCCGATCCTGTTGCGACCTATGGCTTCGAGCCGGAAAGCGTGCGGCCCTTGCCGGTCAAGGCCAGAAGCAGGTGGCGGTAGCCGACTACAAGAAGCCACGGTCGATCACATCCGCCAGTCCTGCGGAACGGGAGGCCTATCCGGCGGTTTTCACAGGAAGGAAACCGCTGGAGAAAGCAGATGACGGACAGGACCCCTACCGGGAACCCCGATAGCCTCAAGCGGACGCGCAACGACCGTGCGCCGCCCGAAAGCAGCAATCTCAGGGAAACGGGCAGGCACGTTCCCAAGCATTTCGATGGCACGGAACGGCAGCCAGAGCTGGAGCCACCGGTCGAATTGCCTCCGGGAAAGCGAGGCCTTTCACGCCACAAGGCGAAACCGGGAATGCCGGGCGGCAACCGGAATTGACCGGCGTCAGATCACCTTGCCGGGATTCATGATGCCGAGAGGATCGAACGCCTGCTTGACCCGACGCATCAGGTCGATGGCGACCGGCGGGGCGGTGGCGATCAGTTCCTCGCGCTTCAGCGTGCCGATGCCGTGCTCGGCGGAAATCGAACCGGAAAGCGCGCGCACCACGTCGTGAACGGCCTTGTTCATGTCGTGGTAGCGTCCGAGGAACGCTTCGCCGTCTGCTCCGACCGGCTGCGAGATGTTGAAGTGCAGATTGCCGTCGCCCATGTGGCCGAAACAGACGACGCGCGCGCCCGGCACGACCTGCTGCACGACCTTCGAGGCACGCTCGATGAATTCGGGGATGGCGACGACCGGGACGGATATGTCGTGCTTGATCGAGGCACCTTCCGGCTTCTGCGAATCCGGCATCGTCTCGCGCAGGCGCCAGAGCGTCGCCGCCTGCGCCAGGTTTGCGGCGAGCGCGGCGTCGGCGATCAGGCCCCGCTCGAGCCCGTCCGCCAGGATCTCCTCGATCAGCCCGCGCGCGTCCTCCGCCGAGCGTCCCGACGAAACCTGCATCAGCACGTACCAGGGACAGGCAGTCGCAAGCGGCGCCGACGAATCGGGAATATGCCGGACCGTGAAGTCGAGGATGATCGACTGGATCAGTTCGAACGCGGTGAGGCCGCTGCCGGCGCGCGCCAGCGCCAGGTTGAAGAATTCAAGCGCTTTTTCCGGCGATTCCAGACCTATCCAGGCGACCTCGTTGCCGCGCGGTTTGGGGAAGAGCTTCAGCACGGCCGCCGTGATGATGCCGAGCGTCCCTTCGCCGCCGACGAACAGGTCCTTCAGATCGTAGCCGGTATTGTCCTTCTTCAGTTTGCGCAAATCGTCGAATACCTCGCCATCCGGCATAACGACTTCCACGCCGAGACAGAGTTCGCGCGCATTGCCGTAGGCCAGCACCCCCGTGCCGCCGGCGTTGGAGGAAAGGTTGCCGCCGATCCGGCACGTGCCCTGCGAGGCGAGCGACAGGGGAAAGAGCCGATCGGCCGCGTCCGCCGCCTCCTGCAGGTTTTGCAGGATGACGCCGGCCTCCGCCGTGATCGTATTGGAGTGGACATCGACCTCGCGGATGCGGTCGAGCCGTGCCAGCGAAAGCACGACCTGCCGGCCGGAGCGGTCCGGCTGCTGCCCGCCTACCAGTCCCGTGTTGCCGCTCTGCGGCACCACCGCCGTGCGCGTCTCGGTAGCGAGCTTCATGATGCGGCTCACCTCCTCGACCGTGCCGGGCCGCAGCACCAGCGGCGTCCGGCCGCCATAGAGTCCCCGCGGCTCGTGGACATAGGGATCGATATCGGTGGGGGAACGGAGGGCGAAGCGGTCGCCGACGATTTTCGCGAAGCGTTCGAGCAGCGCCGGCTGGAGGTCAGAACTACTATTCAGCATTGGTGAATCCTAGGCCGTGTGGACGGATTTGGTTTCGGGCGCGACGCGAGCGGATTTGGCCGCTGAACAGGAGAAAAACGCAAGGCGGTGTTGACCACCCTCGAGCATTTTCGACGCCTTAAGCGGCCCAAACCCCCGCGCCCCCACAGGGTATGGAGA